>JBIIFB010000175.1:0-7501 GCA_044237545.1 Pirellulales bacterium | reverse complement strand
CCGCGGCCACGGGAGAATAGGGCGACTAGGCTGCCTAGGAAACAAATTTTCCTAAACTGTCCTCCTCGACGGTTGAGGGCATTTCCCTGCTGCAACTGAGGTTTCACGGCCACCGCAGTCGCGGCGCGGGCGACCCCGAAGCACCGACTGGACTCGCCGATTCCGTCACCGAAATATGACTTCAGCGACTTGCTTGATAAGAAACAAATGTTCTTTTCAAGAAAGCCGAGCGAGTCGGGGCCGCTGGTATCGAAGGCCCTTTTTCGCAGGGAATAAACGCCGGACGACATCCATCCGGCACACCATCAACGGCCGCGTTGGGGGAGCCCAGGGACGGGCTCTTTCAGCCGGTCTGCAAGGACGCAACACGCATGGAAAGGCTCTCTTCGGGTGTTCGAACAGGCAGAAGGTCCCGGCGCGGCGCGGCCCTGGCCAGCGGCTTCGAAAGGCTCGAGCCCCGCACGCTGATGGCGGTGATGCCCGTCGTCGTGGGCGTTGTCGACTCGGGGATCGACGTCACCCATCCCGATCTGATCCGCAACATCTGGACCAACCCCGGCGAGATCAAGGGCAACGGAATCGACGACGACCAGAACGGCTACGTGGACGACATCCACGGCTGGAACTTCATCGATAACACGAACCTGACGGGCGACGTCTACGGCCACGGCACACACGTCGCCGGCATCATCAACGCCGCGGCCAACAGCGGCCAGGGGATCACCGGCGTCGCGCCGCAGGTACTGTTGATGGCCCTCAAGTTTCAGGATAGCCGCGGCATCGGCTCCACAAGTGCGATGCTCGCCGCGCTCAACTACGCCACGATGATGAGGCGTGACCACGGCATCAACATCGTTGCCACCAATAACAGCTGGGCGACTCCCTCCGGGTATTCGACGGTCGTTGCGGATGTGATCCGCAACCAGGGCGAGGCCGGCATTACCTTCATCGCCGCCGCCGGCAACAACGGCTCGGATAACGATGCCATTCCACGATTCCCTGGCAGCTACCGGCTTTCGAATGTGATCACCGTGGCCGCACTTAGCCCGTCGGACACGCTGGCCTCGCTGTCCAACTACGGGGCCACCTCCGTGGACCTGGCCGCCCCGGGCTCGCTCATTCGATCGACTTTTCCAGGCGGCACCTACGGCATCCTCTCCGGCACATCCATGGCCGCACCGCATGTGACCGGAACGGTGGCTTTGCTGGCGGCCGCCAAACCAGGCATCACCGTCGCCGCGATCCGGACGGCCATTCTCAGTTCGACCACGCCCGTCACTGCCCTTGCAGGCAAGACCGTCACCGGCGGCCGCCTCGACGTCCGTAGTGCGTTTGTGGCCGCCGGGATCACGCTGCCCGCTCCCCAATCCGCTCCCCAGCCCGCTCTGCCCGTGGCGGCGGCGAAACCATCCCCATCGCTTCCGTTCAGCGACTCGTTCAACCGGACCGCAGGAGCCGTGACATCGGAGATCTGGTCCGAGCCAGTTGGGCGGATCGTCCTGTCAGGCAACGCCGCCCTCTCCGCAGCCGCCGGCAGTTCGCTCCTGGTGCTGCGAGGCATTTCAAAGGCCGACGTGCAGCTCGAGGCCCGCGTGAACGTCAGGTCTGTCACGGGACACGCCGTGGGCCTTGTAGCCCGCTATGGAGGCCCCGGTGACAGCAACATGTATCTCGGTAGGCTTGTGAGGCGACCAGCCGGTTATTTTGCGCAAATCTGGGTGAGTGATCAGGGCACCTGGCGACTCCTTGGCATGCGGCTGGCGCCACGCGGGAGCGGGGTTCTCCAGTTCAACGTCGTGGGCAACCGACTGACCGTGGGAATCGACGGCAGGGTTCTCGTCGATCTTCGCAACAACCGCATCACGAGGCCCGGCAGCGCTGGACTGAGAACCGCCGGCATCGGCAGCCAGTTCGATGATTTCCGCGCGGCATGAACGGAACACATGCACACAAAACACGCCGCCGCCGCAGAAGCGATGCAATCAACGCATGTTTCCCAGACTGCTTGCGTTCCCTAGACTGCGCACTACAATGTGGATGTCGTGGAGCTGCGGGCAGTTGAATTGCCCCGGAATTGCGGCACACAACATAGAGACGGAAGACGAGTCGAGGGGCATCCCAGCCTTGGTCTGGGCGGTCCGTTGCAGCGTAAGCCGGCGAGAGAGAAGGCCTTCGGGCATTCTCTCCCGCCGGCTTTTTTTGTTTTTGTACGTGTCACGCCGCAGGCGGAGACGAACGGATCCAACGAAAAAACAGTGCGCCCCAGCCCACACGAACCCAGCCCACACCAAGAGGTCATGCCATGAAGAAAAAGTTCGACGAGCGAGTCGCCCGGCAGGTCGCCCAGGCAGCCGGTTCCTTCGAGCACCTGCTCCTTGGACGCGCTCCGCAGAGCGTGTCGGTGGTGGCCGACGGCTGCTGGATGGTGGTCCATCTGCACGAGGCCTTCTCCCCGGTGGAGCGGCGGCTGGCAACCAACGACGAGGGGTCGAACCGGGTTCGGGACTTCCACAACTACCTCTTCGACAACTCGCTCGACTCCCTGCGGAGCCATGTCCGCCGAAGCACGGGTGTCGATCTCCGTGGCGCCATCTCGCACGTCGATACGACGACGGGCAGCATTCTCAAGACATTCACGACCAACCCGGCCGTGGAACTCTTTCTGCTCGGCCAGGGCCTTCCAGCCCTGGGCGTGCCTGTCAACGACCATTTGCATTCCAACGGAGCGAGCGGCATTGGAGCCGTCCGCAACTGAACCTGCCTGGAAGGAACCATAACCATGAAGAAGGTGACCCATGTTGGTGCTGACGAGGAAGAATCGCGAAAGCGTAGTGATTGGCCGGCCTGAGGACCTGGAGGTGGTGCTCGAGATCACGATCCTCGAGATCGAGGGGGGCCGCGTGCGGCTCGGATTCGAGGCCGACTCCCGCATGCCGATCCACCGCCGAGAGGTCTGGGACCGGATCTGCAACGGTGAACCCGGCCCGAACGGCAACGGCAACGGCAACGGTGCGGGGGCGGCGAAGCCCCGGATCGCCACGGTTGACGTCGCAATCGAGAACGGCCGGCGGCGTTAACCACGGTTCGTCCAGAGCTGCCGCTCGCGGGTCCGATCGCATGGCTGCGAATCGGGCTTGCGAAGCAAGCTGCTCCGTCCGGTCAGTCATTCCCGCGGCCATTCCGTTCAGCGATCTCCCGCCTCGTGGCGGCAGCGTGCGTTGGCGTCTTTTCTTGAGAGGTCTGTCGTGAAATCCCAGGGCGAAATTGAGGCCGCGGTCTGCGACGGAATTTCACGTTTTCAACAGGACTTCATCGGTCGCGGCCCGCGGGACATCCATGCGCACCTGATCGGATCACTGCTTGTCGTGAGACTGCAGGGCTCGCTCACGCCGGCAGAACGGCAACTGATCGCACCGCGTCACGAACCGACCAACGGCAACGGCGATGACAGCGATCGGCCCGACTTCACAAACGGTCACGATGGCGGAAACGGACGGGCGCTGCTCAAGCAGGTTCGCAACCACATGATGGCCACCGGTCGCCCGCGGCTGGAAGCCATCGTGGAGGATGCTGTCGGCGTGAAGCTTGTCAGCGTGCACCACGACATTTCCACGGTCACAGGCGAAGAGGTGCTTGTATTTTCCCTGGCCGCACCGCCCGTCTGCCGCAGCAAGAAACAGTCCTGACACGGCCTGACACGGCCTGACACGGCCTGAACCTGCCTGGCACGGCCGCGGATTCCATCCGAGCGACCTGTGGTAGCCTTACCACTCACGTTTTTATTCGTATACGGCTCGCGGCATGAACGCCCTGACCATGGCTGCCTCTCACACTCCGGCCCCGCGTGGCATCACGGTGCTGCTCGTCGACGACCAGCCCATCATCGGCGAGGCGGTGCGCCGCATGCTGGCTGGAGAAGAAGGCATCACCTTCCACTTTTGCCGTGATGCCCGCATTGCGATCGAAACCGCGGCCCAGATCGGGCCGACCGTGATCCTGCAGGATCTCGTGATGCCCGCCATCGAAGGGCTCGACCTCGTGCGGCTGTTTCGTGCCGACGAACGGTTTCGCGACGTGCCGATCATCGTGCTTTCGACCAAGGAGGAGGCGGCCGTCAAGGCCGAAGCCTTCGCGACCGGGGCCAACGATTACATCGTGAAACTGCCCGACCGGCTCGAACTCCTGGCGCGGCTTCGCTACCACTCCCGCGGCTACATCGCACTGCTCGAGCGGAACGAGGCATTCCAGGCCCTGCAGGCCAGCCGTCAGGTGCTCGCCAACGATCTCGCGACGGCAGCCCACTATGTGCGGTCGCTGCTCCCGCCGCCCCAGCGGATCGGGCCGGTTGATGCCGACTGGCGGTTCGTTCCTTCGGCAGAGCTCGGGGGGGATGCCTTTGGCTACCACGCCCTCGATGACGACCACATCGCCGTTTACCTGCTCGATGTCTGCGGTCATGGCGTGGGGGCGGCGCTCTTGAGCGTGTCAGCGCTCAACTCCATCCGCAGCGAGGCCCTGCCACACACCGACTTCCACGATCCCGGAGCGGTGCTGGCGGCGCTCAACAAGGCGTTTCCGATGGAAAGACAGAACGACATGTTTTTCACCATCTGGTACGGCGTCTACCGCATTTCTACGAGAAGGATTCGCTGGGCTGGGGGCGGCCATCCGGCGGCCCTCCTGCTCCCGCCTGATGGCAGCACTGCAGCGACTCTCCTGGAATCGGACGGGCCGCTCATCGGCGCGGTGGAGGGGTTGGAATTCACGGCGGCCGAAACCGACATCCCCATCGGCTGTCGGCTGTTTATCTATAGCGACGGTGCCTTTGAAATCAGCCTGCCCAACGGGTCGATGTGGGCATTCACTGACTTTGTCGAGACGCTCAAATCCCCCCCCAGCGGAGGCTCCCAGCGGCTCGATTCGCTGATTGCCCACATTCGCACGATTTCCGCCCGGGACGACTTCAGCGACGACTTTTCTATGGTCGAACTCTCCTTTCCCTGATTTCTGGGCAGGGATTGTCGGGCAGGGCTTTCTGGGCAGGACAGGGCTTTCTCAGCAGGGCTTTCTGGGCGAGGCAGGCGCGGGCGAAAGACTGCTCCAGGGAAAGTGGGAATCGTGTATTTGGCCGTCTTGCACGGTCTTTTCGAATCCGTACACTGTGGTGTTCCCCGCGGTTTGGATCAAACCGCTAGCGTAGCTCAATTGGCAGAGCAGCTGATTTGTAATCAGCAGGTTGCGGGTTCAACTCCCACCGCTAGCTCAGTATGCCCGGCCAGCCGCCAGTGCCTGCCTCCAGTTCTACGTCTCCAGTTTTCCTTTTACGCCTCCAATCCATCAGCCCTACAGCCAGAGGTGACCTCAGACAAACGAAACTGTCACGCGGGTAGCCCACCGCAGGCAGCCAGACGGCAGGCACACCAGCAGAGCATCCGTTGATGCCGAGGCCGTTTTGGCTCCGGCACACGGGGAGTTTCCCGAGCGGTCAAAGGGGTCAGACTGTAAATCTGATGGATTTTTCCTTCGCAGGTTCGAATCCTGCACTCCCCACTGGCACGTGTCACCACTGTCCGTCGACCAGGCCTAGATCGGCTCGATTCGGCAGGAAATCACCGCGGTTGCAGCCCGTTGCGGGTGTAGCTCAATGGTAGAGCAATAGCCTTCCAAGCTGAAGACGAGGGTTCGATTCCCTCTACCCGCTTCCGTTCCTATATCGTTTGCGTCCCTCGATTCTGTCCGGCATCCATTCAAAGCCCCTCAGGCCCTTCAGGGCCACGCAACCCGGAATTCCTCGCTTATCACCCGAAACCCTCAAGTCGGCGTTCTCTGCATGACGATTGCCCGCCTCATCCGTCCATTCCCGCTGCTGTAGCTCAGTTGGTAGAGCGCGTCCTTGGTAAGGACGAGGTCATGGGTTCAAATCCCATCAGCAGCTTGCCGCCCGGCCCAGTTCGTGTTCCGGCCCAATTCGAATTCAGATCGCGTGTCGTTGCCCCCAAAGGCAGAAATCCACCGCACAAACGGCCTCAAGACCGTCGGCACAAGACAAAGCCCTTTTTATTTCGTACAAAACCTGCTGAGAAACATGCAGGTCTGTTTCCACCCAATACACGTCCGTCCGGGAAGACTCCGGCCGGTCGATGTCGGTTTTGACCACCAAACGTTTTTGAGACTCACATCCGACGCAGGCCCAGCAGCCTGCAGCCACCAGAGAGGAAGATCGAGGGAGTAAAGCATGGCAAAGGACTCGTTCACGCGGAGCAAGCCGCACGTCAACGTCGGCACAATTGGACACATCGACCACGGCAAGACCACGCTCACCGGAGCGCTCGTTGCTGTTCAGGCAGGCAAGAATCTCGCTGTAGCTAAGAGCTACGCCGATATCGCCAAGGGTGGAACCGTTCGTGACGAAACGAAGACGGTCACCATCGCTGTCAGTCACGTGGAATACGAGACCGCCAAGCGGCACTACGCCCACATCGATTGCCCGGGCCACGCCGACTTCATCAAGAACATGATCACGGGTGCCGCCCAGATGGACGGTGCGATCCTCGTGGTGAGTGCAGCGGACGGTCCCATGCCACAGACCCGCGAACACATCCTGCTCGCCAAGCAGGTCGGCGTGCCCGCGCTCGTCGTATTCCTGAACAAAGTCGACCTCGTGGACGACCCGGAGCTGCTCGACCTCGTCGAGATGGAAATCCGCGAGTTGCTTACGAAGTATGGCTTCCCGGGAGACGACGTGCCGATCATTCGTGGTGCTGGCAAGCCGGCCTACGACAGCCCGAAGGATCCGGAAAAGAACAAGTGCATCGGCGACCTGCTCGACGCGGTCGATGCCTACATTCCTGAGCCGATGCGTGAGCTTGATAAGCCATTCCTGATGGCCATCGAGGACGTATTCTCCATCGAAGGCCGAGGCACCGTCGCCACGGGCCGTATCGAGCGGGGGATGGTGAAGGTCGGCGACGAAGTCGAGATCATCGGTCTGAAAGAGAAGGCCGAAAAGACGACGTGCACGGGCGTTGAAATGTTCAAGAAGGTGCTCGACAGCGGACAGGCTGGCGACAACGTTGGTTGCCTCCTTCGCGGCGTGGCCCGCGAGGGCATCGAGCGCGGCCAGGTGCTCGCCAAGCCCGGCTCGATCAAGCCCCACAAGAAGTTTGAGTGCGAGGTCTACGTGCTTTCGAAGGAGGAAGGTGGCCGCCACACTCCGTTCTTCGCCGGCTACCGCCCGCAGTTCTACTTCCGGACGACCGACGTAACCGGCTCGACGAAACTGCTCGGCGGAGTGGAGATGTGCTCACCCGGCGACAACGTCAAGATGGAAGTCGAATTGATGGTGCCAATCGCCATGGACGACGGCGTTCGGTTCGCCATCCGCGAGGGTGGTAAGACCGTTGGTTCGGGCGTGGTCACCAAGATTCTTGACTGAAACAAGATTCTCGACTGAAACAAGATCTGACTGATAGATCCTCTGGAAGTGGGGCCCCCCCAAGGG
>JBIIFB010000295.1:0-2539 GCA_044237545.1 Pirellulales bacterium | reverse complement strand
GCGACGCCACTGAACGCCCCGAGACGTTAGAGTTTGGTAGCAACATGCTTGCCGGAACTCAGGCCGACAGCATCCTGCGGGCCGTCACCGTCGTGACATCGCGCGAGCGCGGCTGGCGTATTCCCGTTGAATACCAACAGGAAAATGTTAGCGATACGATAGTGAAGCTATTGCTGGCGTACCGCTTGGCGAGCCCGTGAATTTCTTAAACCTCGACACTGCCGACGAGGGGCGCCCACCACCTCGACACAAAGCGCTCCGCCTCCGCTTCGTTGATTCGACCGCGCGACATTAGGAAGGTATGCGGTACCGCATCCCTCAGCACGTCCGTTGGACAGAAGCTCGAGCCGGGCACCAGCGGGACATTGACTCCTCACGCGGTTAACCACGACCTCCTCCACGACTAAATCAAGTTGTGGAGGTAGCCGAGTGCATTGGCTGGCGCCCTCCTAAACGACTTCGGCACGCGGAACATTTCGGAAAGCGATTGATACGGGGGGGGATAGTGCATTTCGCGAGGACGGAAGCAGTCTTGAAGCATATGCCACTACGCGTACTTGTGCTCACTGAATCGTCCGCGTCCGGCGGCGCATCTCGCTATGTCCGCGAACTGACCGCATCCCTCAACACCACAGGGGCGAAGGCCAAAGTGCTCGCGAACGTCCCAGCCGATCAGCCCCGTCACCAACGCCTCTCGCGTTCCCGATTCGAACGGTTACTCTTCCCGCTCGAGCTATTCGCGAACTGGAGCGATTTCAGGCACTTCGCCAGCCGCCGCGAGTTTCCCGCCATTCCAGACGACACCTTCGATGTGATTCACCTGAACCAGGTCTCCGGCGGCTGGCTGTCGCTGGGAGCGCTCGAGCAGCTCACACGGCGATTTCCCACGGTCTGGACCCACCACGACGAATGGGCCGCCACCGACGGCATCGCCTGCGACCTCGAAGGAAAGCTCTCCCGCGCCGACGCACTTCGACACGCGTCGCCGCTCCGCCAGCTCCTCGGGCTCTCTCCTTACCACTCCACGTTCAAAAGCCGCAGCCTGGGCCGCCTGATCGAGCGCTATCCCCCGCGAGTCGATATCCATATTGCCCCGTCCTTGCATATTCGCGACAAGCTCCTCGCCCATCCCAGGCACAAAGGCTCGACCGTGCGGGTGATCCGCAACGCCACGAGCCTGCTTGACGAACCGGCGACAAAGCTCGACCGGGCCGAGGCGAGACGCCGACTAGGCATGGCGCCCGATGCCGAAGTGATACTCATGGTGGCGGTGAACCTCGGCGATGTTCACAAGGGCCTCGCGCAGGGGCTCGAGGCTCTCCACCGGCTGGCCGCCGGCCATCCGCAGCTCGAAGTCGTTTTGCTCGGCAGGCCCGGACTTGGTCTATCCGCCGCGATCGGCGGCCTCAGGCACCGCATCCACGAAGCGACGACTCCCAAAGATCTCGCGGCGCACTACCGCGCAGCCGATGTCACGCTCATTCCTTCGCTGGCAGAAAGCTTTTCGTATGTGGCGATCGAATCACTTGCATGCGACACACCCTTCGCGGCTTTTGCCATGGGCGGCCCCCTGGAAATCGCCGATGAAGAGCGGAACGGCCTCCTCGCGACATGTTTCGACACCGAACGGCTCGCCAACTGCGTGCACAAGCTCTTGTCAGACGCCGCCCTTCGGAACCGGCTCGGACAGACGGGGGCCGCGTGGGTTGGCCACCACTGCGTTCCCAAGGCCATGCTCGCCGCCGTGGAACAGACCTATGCCGACGCGATAGCGGCATTCCACGGACGGCCCGGCGCTAAGGATGCGTTAGCCCATGAACTCTGAAAGCAGGCCGATCATCAGCTTGATCACCGTCGTCCGCAACGACGCCGCCGGGCTCTCGCACACGCTCGATAGCGTCGCTCGGCAGAAGCGACGGTTGCTCGAACAGATCGTGATCGACGGCGGCTCGACCGACGATACCCGCCGCGTGTTCAACGATCGGCGAGCGGACATCGACGTGCTCGTCTCCGAGCCCGACGACGGCATCTACAGCGGCATGAACAAGGGGCTCGACCGCGCCTCCTGCGACTGGGTGCTCTTCCTCAACGCCGGCGACAGGTTCGCCATCGACAACGCGATCGAGCAGATCGTTTCTGCGACCGCCGACAACGTAGATGTCATCTATTCCGACGTGCTCTTCGACATGCCGGGCGGTCCACAGCTCTCGGCCTGCGACGTGAGACTGCGACGGTTCCATCATCAGGCGATCTGCTACCGCCGAAGTCTGCACAATCGTTTCGGATCATACATCGTCGGCCGCGGTGTCACGATAAGTGACTACGTATTCCTCCAATCGATCGCCGGGGAGCGGTGGTATAAACTCCCTATACCCCTCGCAATATGCGATGCCACCGGGCAGTCATCCAAACTCCGGGCCTATTACCAGAAACTCGCCGTTGATCTAATCTTTGGAACCAAGGGTCGCACACAAGTGGCATTGATGCTGCTTGCCTACCCGTTTTACAGATGGTTTATTCGCCCGACTCTCGGAACCCT
>JBIIFB010000033.1:0-24285 GCA_044237545.1 Pirellulales bacterium | reverse complement strand
ACGGAACCGACGCCGGACAAGATCCGGATCCTGCTCGGGCCGCAGCGATAGATACCGTTCCATGCCGGATTCAACGATTTCCACTCTCTCTAGGTTTTCTTGTTTTTCTAGGTGTTCAACAGTCTTGAGCGACCCATCTGATTCTGCGACCGGCTGCGGATCGCCGACGTCCGATACGAACAGCGTCAGTCGTTGCCAACCCAGAGCGCTCTGAAGACGAACCGCGCAGGACCGCACTCCCTCTCGCCGCAGGATGGCGAGAGCACGTCGCAGGGGGTTGTCTGCCACAGACCGGTTCTCCGCTTCGGTCAATAAGCTACGCCGTTCGGTTCGCACGCCGGTGACGATCCCGGCGTTGTCATTATGAAACTCGCGGCGGCCGAAAACAGTCGCATCGTATGCCATTGAAGCGACGCCGGAGTGAAAACGATGCCCGGCACCGAAGAGGAAGGTTTTTGGTAAACGGCACTGTCGGCGATCAGCACGCGGCCCTGCCGGTCGATCGCAACGTATTTCGGCCCCGCCAGCCGCGCCTCGACAGCCGGACTCCTCCACCGTGCGACAGACCACCCGCCCCCTTTTCCCAGCTTACCCGGTCCATGCTCGTTGTCTGCCACGCGGTGCTCGCAGCAGGCCGGCCGGGCTGGCGCAGACGGTCGTCTGAAGAGGGAATTGTGGTCGGTGAGTGTGGTTGGTGATTGTGGTGGAAGGGAACCGGCACTATTGTTCCCGCCCGCACGTTTGCGCGGCGAATGGGTCGGTGTCCATGGGAGTGTGTGCGTGTCACAGCGGCTGATCCGGCGTGTCAGGCTGATGTTGGGCCTGTCGATCCTCACCATGTGGTGGGGCTGCGGCCTGTCGGCCCATGCCGGAGTGGAGAACGAACCACTCCTTCCGGTACCGCCACGGTCGATCTTCGCCGAGCAGCCCGGGCTGCTACGAACCTTCGAGGAGCAGAGCCCGGATGGGGTTTCCCTGGTTGAGTACCTGCCCCCCGTCCCCACGTTCGGCCTCGACGGCAATGAGGAGCCGATCGTTGATCCAGATGCCGAGCGACCGCCGGACGGTCGGACGCCCGCATCATCATTCCGTCAGGCGGCACCTCTTGCGATGGGCGGCTTCTGGGCGCCCGCCGTCCCGGTGCAGGGACAGCCGGCAGATCTGGCGATGAACAGCCAGTTCGCCCGTGTGGCCATGCCCATCGGCACGCCGGCTGAGGGGAAGCCGATCTGGCTCGGGATAAGCAAGTTTGGCCGACTCGAGCTGGCGACCGACGCCATCCTGCCCGATTCAGGGCAGCCCATCCCACGACAACTCTGGCTGGTGGAGACGGGCTTCATGCACATCCGGCCGCTGGCCGGCGGCGCCACCATCGGGGGAACGTTTCTGATCGGATCGGCGAGTGATCGACCCTATGCGGCCGGACGGGATCTGACCCTGATGGCGATCGCCTTCTACAACAGACCCGCCAAGAATGAACGGGATGAGTGGAACTTCGGCCTTTTTTATTCACCCACGTCGCAGCTCCCGTATCCGCTTCCCGGTCTGGCCTACGTGTGGCGTCCGAGTGAGGAAATCGAGGCGAAGATCGGCCTGCCGGGAGGGCTCGAGTATCGTCCGACGGAGGACTGGAGCTTTTCGGTGGGCTACACGCCGCTGGTCAACGTCAACGCCATCGCCCGGCGTCGGTTGGGCGAGCAATTGTCGGCGATCGCCTTCTATCGCACCGACACCGAGATCTATTTTCTCGCCGATCGCGTGCGGGACGACGAACGCTTCTATGTCTTCAACCAACGGGCGGCCGTCGGCATCGAACGTGTGCTCACCCGTGGCTTCGCCCTGGAGTTGACCGCCAACTACCTGTTCGACAGGAAGCTCTTCCAAGGGACGAATTTCACGTCCGGCCGGACCGACGTGGTCAACTTCGATCCAGGGCTGGGGCTTTCGGCACAACTTCTCTGGCGTCGTTGAGCCGCCGCCGCGCATCAGGCAGGGTGGGTCAGGTAGGTTGGGTAAGAGGATGGGCGAGGTCAGAGGCAAAAGCCTAGCCAAAAGCCAGCCCCATGGGAGGCGGCGAACCTTTCTGTTCGCAGGGCCGTATGTGAATGCAACCCAAAAAGAATTGGATCCGCAAGCAGAATTGGGTCCGCAAGCAGAATTGGATCCCCAAAAGACTTGGATCCCCAAGCAGACTTGGATCCCCAAGGAGAATTGCATCATGGACGCTCATTTCCACGAATATCTGGCCGCGATCACCGGCATGCGAGACATCTACGGGGAGGCCGGTGAGGATCATGTCACCGATTTCCACGACGACAGCGTGCCCGCAACGACAGCCGCCGCCGAAACCGAGGTTGAAGTCGGGGCTGGTTCGCACTGGGACGTGTAGCGAGTGTCTCTCCGACGGATCACTCGCTCGGCGTCGCCGGGGCGAGGGACTGCATGTAGTCGATGCTCTCGCGGGCCAGTCGCTCCGGGCCGGGCGCGTAGTCGAACACCTCGACGCTCACCCAGCCCCCGTATCCCACACGCCGAAGTGCGGCGAAGATCGGCACAAAGTCGACTGCACCAAAGCCGGGCCCCTGCAGGTTGACGTCGTTGGCGTGGAAGTGCTCCAGATGGTGGCCGCTCGCCGCGATCACGTCGGGAATTGAATCGACCTCGCTCGCCATCGCCTTGACGTCCAGATGCAGCCGCACGTGCGGCGATCCGATCCGATCGATGAGCTGGCAGGTCTCGGCGGCGGTCGTGAGCACGTCGGTCTCGACCGGCGAGAGCGGCTCGAGGGCCACGACCGTGCCGGTCGCTTCGAGCACAGGCACGAGCCGGGAGAAGACCTCGTGCAGGTGGTCGATGGCGGCGGCAGGCGTCACGCCCGGCAGCAGGCTGCGCTGCTTCGGCGAGCCGAAGACGAGCACCCGACCACCGAGGTCGTGACAGAGCCTCGCGAGCGATTCCAGATGGCTGGTGGTTCGCCGACGCACCTCGGCGTCGGGGTGCGTGGCATGAAAGCCCTCGGTCTTGGCCAGCAGCCAGTGCAGGCCCACGCATTCAAGGCCTGCTGCGGTGATCGTGTTGCGGATCTCGCGGCGTGTCGGGGCGTCGATCTCTTCCGCCAGTCCTCCGAGGGTGAACGGGGCGATCTCGATGCCACGGTAGCCGCATGCGGCGGCGAATTCGCAGGCCTTCTTGAGCGGCCAGTCGGCGAAGGTCTCGTTACAAATCGCGTAGTGCATCGCAATCGGTCTTTCGGCAGCAGAGGCTCGACGATTTTCGGCGGACAGGCACGGCGGAGCCGCCATGGACGCCATGTTAGTTCGGCTAGCCGACGTCTTTGACGCCCGCGACGGTCCCCCGGCGAGCCGCCCATGCTGAGGCCCTATTGAAGGCCAATGCCATGATGGCGGAGCCGGCTGCGTAGACCAGCGGCGTCGAGCCGTACGAGGCGTCTTTTGGATTGATGACGACCAGCAGAAAGAGGACGACCGCTGTCACACACGTCAGTGACAGACCAGTGAAGGCCACGCTCCAGGCATCCCATGTCATGACGAAACTCCATGTCGTTCATCGAACTTGAAGCCATCAGCTTACGCCATCAGCTTACATGGTGCCGTCGCGATGCGACAGCGAGTCGCGGGCGGTCAGCCCTCGACCGATATTCCATACTCCATGAGCAAGTGTTCTGCCGCGGCAAGGGCTCTCCGGGCCGCGTCATCAAGCGGTGTCCCCTGTTCTCCGCCGGCAGGCGTGAGTATGGCGAGGGCGAAGAGCCTCAGTTTCCCGAGCGTCGAGACCCGAGCCCGCGCGCTAAGAACCTGAAAATCTCGCTTTCGGATCCTGGCTCCGATCCCGTGGTAGATCCTCGCCGCGGCCCGGATAGCCAGGCGGGAATCGGGGTCGAGCCCGCCGATGCCCGCCTCGCCGGCGGCGTAAAAGCCGTCGGCGCGTTCGAGGATGGTCTGCACGCCCCGCCGCACCCGTCCGGGATCGGGTGGCCCGCCACCTGGCCGCAGGCCGTCGGTCCATTCAACCGGCAGGTAGCAGCGACTCCGCCGCCAGTCTTCCGCCACGTCGCGGGCGATGTTCGTCAGCTGCATTCCGATGCCGAGCGCCGCAGCGTGGGGGAGATACCGGCGATCCTCGAGGCCCAGGATCGGACACAAGAGCACGCCGACCGCCCCGGCGACCCGGAAGCTGTACCGCAAGAGGTCGTCCTCGTTGAAACCGGCCGCCGGCGTGAGGTCCGACCGCATTCCATCGAGCAGCGCCAGGGCCGCCTCAAGCGGCAGGTCGTGGCGGCCGATGAGCTCCGCCAGCCAGCGGCTCTCGGCGGCGACCGGGCTCTCGCCGGCGGTGATCCGCCGCACGTCCTGAGTAGCCAGGTCGACAAACTCGAGTGCCGCTTGCGGCGAGACGGCGGTATCGACACCATCGTCGCACCACCGACACCATGCATAGAGACGCTCGACGTCGGCGCGTTTGGCGGCTGGCAGCAGCCGGCTGGCAAACGAGAACGAGCGGCTGTGCCGCCGGATCGAATCCCCCGCGGCCGGGCCGCTAGCTGCCGACGACATGGTAGTCGGCCGCGATCGTGTCGCAGGTTGCCTTGGCCGAGTTAACGACGCCCGGAACGCCGGCCCCGGGATGGGTGCCCGCCCCGACGAGGTACAGCCCGGGGATGTCCGGATCGCGGTTGTGCGGGCGGAAGTAGGCGGACTGCGTGAGCGTCGGAGCGACCGAGAAGGCCGACCCGTGATGGGCATTGAACCGGCCCGCGAAGTCGTCGGGCGTGAAGTGCCGCCGGGTCACGATCGCTTCGCGGACTCCCGGCAGGTGAGGCTCGAGCGATTTGAGAATCGCGTCGGCGTAGTCGGTGGCCACCGCCTCCCAGTCGATCGCCGCGTTGCCCAGATGGGGCACTGGGCTGAGCACGTAAAAGGATTCACCTCCGGCCGGGGCCATGCTCGGGTCGGTGATCGTGGGGGCGTGGAGATAGAGGCTGAAGTCTTCGGGCAGGCGATGGCCGTGGAAAATGTCCTGCAAGAGCCCCCGAAAACGCGGGCCGAACAGGATCGTGTGGTGAGCCAGATTCGGATACCGCCGGTTGGTGCCGAAATAGAGAACGAACAACGACATCGACCAGACCATTCGCTCAAGCCGCCGCTGCCGGCGGCGGGCCGCATCGACCCCGCGGTAGAGCCGGGCGTAGGTGTGGTGGACGTCGGCGTTTGAGACGACCACATCGAACGCCTCCGGCGGTCTACCGGCAACCTGGACGACATGCCTGGTCACGCCGCCGGTGGACTCGACCGTGATCTGATCGACCGGCGCATCGAGCCGGAGCGTGCCGCCGAGGTCTTGGAAGAGCCGGACAAGGCCGCGGACGAGCGCTCCGGTGCCTCCCTCAGGAAAGAACACACCCCACTTCCGTTCGATCCAGTGGACCAGCGTGTAGATGGAGCTCGTCTCTAGCGGATTGCCGCCGACGAGCAGGGGATGGAAGCTGAATGCCTGTCGGAGGTGCTCGTCTTTGACGAATCGTGACACGGTCGCGTACACGCTCCGGTCAGCCCGCAGGTAGGCCAGTTGCGGAGCGACTCGGATCATGTCGCTGAAGTGGAGAAAGGGGACTGCACCGAGCTCCTCGTATCCCTTGGCAAACACTTTCCGGGCGTAGTCGGCGAAGCGACGATAGCCATCTACGTCGGCGGGGTTGACCCGCCGGACCTGTTCGATCAGCCCCGCCTCGTCTGCGACGTAATCAAACGCCATGCCGTCGGTCCACTGGAGCCGGTAGAGCGGGGTCACCGGCAGCAGGCGGACATAGTCGGCCATCCGCCTGTCGGAAAGCTCGAAGAGTTCTTCCAGGCAGTGTGGGGCTGTGATCACGGTCGGCCCGGCATCGAAGATGTAGCCGCCATCCTCGTGGACAGAGGCCCGGCCCCCCGGCTGGTCGAGGGCCTCGTAGCAGACCGTCTCGAAGCCCATCGACTGCAGGCGGATGGCCGCGGCAAGGCCGCCAAAGCCGCTGCCGATGACAGCCGCCCGCCGGTGCACTCCTGTGCCTGACCGAGGCGGACGCCGCCCTGCGACGGGAACAAGGCTCATGAAAGAGCCTCTGCCGTCGTCGGCTCGATGGCGATCCGCAGGGCGTCGCAGACCGCGGCCAGCGGGCCGGCTTCGCGGGCCGCGGTGAGCCTGTTGATCGCCCGGTCGAGCCGGGTGTTGATCGCGGCCGCCGCCCGGCGGTGGGTCGCTGCGAGCAGATCCTTGGCAAGCGGGCGGAACGCGGCCGGCTGGGCCGCAGTCTGCCGAAGGCGACGTTGCCAGGCTGCGAACTGCCGCGGTGACAGCTCGCTCGCGGCCCAGGCCCACGGCCAGGTGACGCGGCGGTTGCGGAGGTCGTCGCACCGATCCGACCCGTCGAGAAGTTCGCAGAGCTCGTCGAGGTCGTTTTTCATTTGCAGGCAGATGCCCACCCGGCAGCCGAAGGCGGCAACGGCTTGGAGCGTCTGCTGGTCTCCCGCGGCGGCGTGGGCTCCGCACCACGCCGCGAGTGACGCGAGGCGGCCGGTCTTCCAACGTGAGATCGCCAGCGCCGTGACCTGGGCCTGCCGCGGCGTGACCTCGTCGATCCGCGTGGCCAGGTCGATCGCCTGACCCTCGTGACACTGTCGTGCCACCGTGATAAACCTCCCCACGAGCGCTGCCGACCGGCCGGAATCCTCCAAGGCGGCAGCCGCCAGCTCGAGCGCTCTGAAATACATCCAGTTGCCAGCATTGACGGCCCGGGCCGGCCCGATCACCCGGTGGAGTGCCGGCTGTCCACGGCGGGTAAGCGAGTCGTCTTCGAAGTCGTCGATCACGAGCGAACCGGCGTGAAGCATCTCGACCGCGTCGACCATCAACGCGGGAGCCGTGCCTCGGCCGCCGGCGAACGCATAGGACTGCTCGAGAAGAGTGGCCCGAAGCCGCTTGCCGCCCACCCCGGGATAGAGGTCGGGGGTGAGTTGGAGGGCCTTGGACCAGCCATGCCGCGTGCGGGATGTCTGATGCGTCGCGCCGGCGAAACCGAGAGGAGTTGTTGTCATGTCGGCACCGGCCCCGGGAGTGAGACGAACGACCTGGCGAATCGAATCGGCGCAAGGCCGGTGGGCGGCCTTCCGATGACGATCCGAGCCGCATCTGTGAAAGTGAAGCGATGGGCATAGAAACGGGAGATTCGCTCTTCCGGCAGCACGCGGTAAAACCGCTGGAAGATTTTCCAGCGGTTTTCGGGCCTGACGAGGCAGAAAAGCAGCCGGTTCAGAAAGCGAGAAAAGCCGCGACGCAGCCTATCCTCACGGACAGCCGAGGCAACCTCCGCAGCGACCCGGTCCGGGTGGGCCCGGGCGACGAGTTCCGCGAAGCGAATGGCCAGCGGCATGGAATATCCCGTGGCGGCGTGGTACCAGCCGCCGGCATAGCCGCCGGCCAGCGATGGCCCCTTGTGCCTCAGTTCTGCTGCATAGGGCATCGGGAGACATCCCTGCTCGGTGCGGATCAGTTGTGGTTTTCCTGCTCCGGCTTCGGCCAGTCGCGTCGAAATCAGCTCGGTAGCCCGCGATTCATCACAGGCCGGCTCGTCGTGGAATCGGGTGTATTCGAGCAACACTCGATCAGGACCCAGCGGGAGCTCGTAGAGAAACTCAAAGCCGGCGGCCTGGTCTGCCCGGACATCCATGACCGTCGGTTCGGATGCCGGCCAGCGACCAGCGGTCGCATACTCGTGGCCGATGAAGGTTTGATAGCCCGTTCTGCCCGGCAGCCCTGCCGACGCCGCCCGCCCGCGGCAGTCGATGACCGCCAGGCAAGAAACCTCGGCAGCCCCACCGAGTCTCACGGCGGTCGCAGAGAGGATCTCGCACGACTCACCGGTGCGAACCACCAACCGGCCTGTCCGAGCCGAGCCGGCCCTCGCGCCTGCCAACGACAGCGTGGCCTCGCGGAGACGTTCGGACGTGATCGTCGCATAGGGGATTCCGACCCGCCGCGACAGCCCCGGAAACCTGACGCGGTAGCCCGGCCAGCGATGGGCGACCAGCGGGTCGAACCAGCCCCGCGCCTGCTCGGCGACGTCGGTCTCGTGGAACGACCAGGTGTGATTGCCACAGAGTTCATCAGACCGTTCGAGCATCAAGACAGCCGCTTCCGGCCGGTGCCAGGCCAACGCGTGGGCCAAAAGGCAGCCCTGGAGGCCGCCTCCCACGATGACATAGTCGAATGCAGGGGCTGTTGTGATGGGGGCCGGTTTCATGCTGGGCTCCCACACTGCAGCGACGGCGTCGTCCGCCGTCGGGGAGACGACTCGAGCAGCGGGGCCACCCCGTGCAGGAGCAGATGTGGCATGGCCACGGCGCTCAAGCCGATGAAGGTCGCTCGGATGAGCGTGCCGTTCCAGCCAGCCCCGCCGAGCACGAGCCATGCTGCCAGACCGACCAGGGCTATCGCCCCTACGGTCAAGGGCGCGAGGCTTCTGGCGAGCTCTGGCCAGCTCTCGCCGAGTTCGATGCGAAGTCGCTTTAAGCCCCGGGCGGAGTGCCAGGCACAAAAGTAGACCGGGAAGCTCACCAGCGGGCTCGCGACGGCGAAGAGCACTCCCAGCGACGCAACTAACGCGTTGTCGGCGAGCAAGATCCGCCGCATCCGCCCGGTGCGTTCGCTGGCCACCAGAATCTGAAGCCCCCAGGCCGCTCCGGCGATCACCAACATGATCCAAGAACAGACCGTCAGCAGGCTGGTTGCCCAGTCGATTGCGGGTCCGCCGCCCCCCGGCGCGGCAACGCCGAGGATCGCGGCGACTTCCCTGGAGTGAAACACCAGTGGCGTCCAGATCACGAGCCCTCCACGAGCGAACCGAAACACCGGCCGCAGAGTTTGCGGGCCGATCGGAAACCGCGGTTCCTCCTGGCCGAAGTGCCACGCGGAAGCCAGAAAGAATAAGACGATCGTGACGGCCGGCGCCACGAACCAGCCGCACACGACCACCACGGCAACCGCCAGGTACCCGACCAGAAACACGGGCATCCACGCCAACCCCAGTATCGGCTCAAGCCGCGATCGGGCGAACCGATGGTCGGCCGCACCGTGCGGCAGGCCAACCGCCCCGACGAGCACCGCCAACAAGCCGGCCGTGACGCCCGCCATGGCATGAGAAAAAAAGCACGCGGCCCCTATCATCGCCCAGCAGAGCATGATTACCGAGGCCGCGTGCATGACATCACTATTCTTCAGCGGAGAGTTCCCACCGCTCAGGCGTGGGCATACGACTCACCCGAGGCAGTCTTCGTGCTCTTGGCCCGGGCGATGAAGTAAATCAGCACTCCAAAGCCGGCCTTGGCTGTCATGTCGGCGATCGCGTAGCCGATCTGCAGACCAACGACACCGGTGGCACCGACGATTCCATTGGCAGCATTCGCGGTCCCGGCCTTCGCCGCCAGGGCTTCGGGCGTGCCACCAAGTGCATAGGCAATCGGGTAGACCGCCCAGGTGACCAGCAGCACCAGACGGGCAATCTCCAGGAGTTTGCGGGCCGCAGGCGGCTGACTGTCGAGCGAATTCGTCAGTTCCGTCCAGAGCACGTAAAGAATGTAGAAGAACGGAATCGATGACAGGCCACCCCAGACGACCCGCTCGAACCAACGTGTCGGGTCGGCGATCACCTCACCCGGATAGCCCAGCGCGATCATCAAAGCTGCCGCGATCACCAGCCGTGTCAGCAGGCTCGTCGCCTTGGACGAATGAAGCCGGAGAACGGATACGAGTTCGACCATCAACAGCGGCACGGTGAGGATCCAGTCGGCATACCGATAAAAGTCGTTGAAGGCAGCCCCCGAACCCTTATACACACCGTTGGTCATCGTATAGGCGTCGTGCCAGCTGTGGCGAATCATGAAGTAGTGGTAGCAGGCGATCGTCACGACCAAGCCCGACACGAGCAGGGCCGGTCGGTACTCTGCATCGACGTGCGCCCGAGACATATACAGAAAGAGTGCCGCAGCACCCATCGTCGCGACCGTCATCGAAAAGATGTTGTCCACGGCGTTGTACTGGAACACTGACAGGTCAGGCATTCCCATGCCTAACAAACACAACCCTTCAATCATCGCTTCACCTGTTTTCTTGTGGTGCCGGAAAAATGTCGCCGCTCTACGATTTCAGCGGCAACTGTCAGCTTCATAGGCAGGCCGAGTCAAGCCGGCCATCGGCAGCATGTGATTGCCCTGCTGAGCGGCCCTTTCCGGCTCCCCCTGGAAGGTGCGGGATCATAGCCCGGAGCAGGACACCTAGGCAAGCGGATGCCGGCCGACACGCTACAAGCCGCTCTGCGGCCGAGGAGGCCGCAGAGCGGCTTGTAGCCCTTTTTCACCCAGACATCCACCGATCGGCAGCGGATACCGGCGACACACCACGCGACGCCGTATCGGATATGGGCCAAATTGGCTCGGCGGGCCACGGGCGGGAGAGACGGGCAGCCTCAGGCACGACAGCAGAAACAGGCGGCGGTAGCCGAGCACATCGACCAGTTTGAACCAGAAGCTGCGCAGCCCCTCGCGCCGCAAGGTTTCCCACGCGCGAGCAATCCGCGGCCCGTTCATTTCGAGGCACCGATCCGATGTCGGTTATAGAAGCCGCGGGCGCCGAATGCCGCCGGGGCCATCGGTCGACGGCCGAAGACGGAAGCCAGTGCGTGGATGCGTCGCAACAAGGAGGTGTTTGTCGCCAGTTGGGTCCGCTCGGCATCAAACCAGACATTGTCCTCCAGGCCGACGCGGACGCCGCCGCCTTCCACGATTGCCAGCGCGTTGGCACGCAGTTGCGCATGGCCAATGCCCCCAAGCGACCAGAGTCCATCTGGGGGTAGGTTGTGGACAAGCGACGCGACCTGTGTCAGGTCGGCCTGGGCGGTGGCGATGTTGCCGACAAGCACGTTGAAATAGAACGGCGGCATCAAGACGCCCTTACCGGCCAGATATTTCGCGACGTTGATCATTCCGTGGTCGAAACACTCCAGTTCCGGCACCACCCCGTGCCTGGCCATGGCTTCGGCCAAGCGCTGGATCATTTCCGGTGAGTTGAGGCTGACATCCCAGGAAAAGTTCAACGAACCTAATGTCAGAGAACCGAAAGGATAGGACTGTCAAAGGCACTTCCGCAAGCGAGTGACCCATGAAGGCGGTCGATGGGATACAGTGCCGGGCCGTTCTCAATTACGTCACACCAGTCTTCTTCGTCCGACGCAGCGTGTATTCGATGCCGACTCCGGCTGACCTCATGACGGCAAAACAAAGACTTGCCCGGTTACGATCGGAGTGAACGATGAAAAAGACCCACATTGGTAGTACGTTGGACGATCTCCTCAAGGAAGACCGTCTGCTGGAAGTGGCGACGGCGACGGCGACGGCGACCAAGCGGGTCATCGCTCATCAGATCGCCATGGAGATGAAGCGATGCCGTCTCACGAAGATGGCGATGGCGAGCCGCATGAAGACGAGCCGTGCCGCTTTGGATCGGTTGCTTGACCCCGACAATCCATCGGTGACCATCGGCACCTTGGAGAGGGCAGCCGCCGCTCTGAATCGCCGGCTCACGGTAGAGTTGCGTTGAGGTTTACCGGTGAAGTGACCACCCCCAGATTCTCTCTCTGAAAGCGGTGCTGTTGAAGTGGGGCAGGTCGAGCCCGAGCGACTCTCGACAACGGGCTATCGCTCTTCCGGAAGCCGGTAGATCCAATAGGCAACGGGTAGAATTGCCAACTCGGCAACCGTGTAGCCCACAAGCAGCGGTGACGGCAGGCCGTCAGCCACGAGACTGACAATCCTGCCACTCACCAGCCCTGCCGCGAATATGAACGTGGTCAGCACCGCGGTACTGCTGTGTCTGTTGCTGAGGGCTGAGAAGAGCCAAAAGAGACCAAACCCTATATAGAGGCCCATGACGGCCCTCAGAATATGTGCCAGGTTTACATCGAGATCCCTCACTCCCAGAAACGACCGCGCGAACCATTGGGGAGACAATCCATACAGCAACGCGATGACTGCCACGATGATGGACGACAGAACCAGATACGCCTGTTTGATTTTCAGGGCTCGCTCCTTTTCGCTCTTTGACACGCACTGGTGAATGGCGCCACCGTGGCATGGCTCACGGCACTCACCATAGAGAACCGCCGAGAGGCAGAAGGTTTTGCACCTCCTGTCTCTGACTGCCACTCTGTGCCTGAGTGGCTTAGCTCCCCGAGTAGGATTCGTAACAACTGCCGTGCTCTTCGGGAATGGCAGCATCCCCACAAGGCGGCGCCGCAAAAAGCGCCGCAGCCGGAACTCCGCGCGAACTCGTAGGAGTTCGCAGGAGTAGGCTCAGAGCGGTTGGCTCGATCCGTTGCCTGACGAACGGGCGAACGCGCATTCCCTTGGCGTTCCGGTGTCGCGTGGTGTACACTTGTGCCTATGGTAACCCTTGCCGAGATTGAATCCGCAGCCGCTGGCCTTTCGCCGGCCGAGAAGCAGGAACTGATGCTCTTTCTGGCCTCACGGCTGCGGGCCGAGGGCGCCACGCTGCCCGAGCCATGCACGTTCACTCGCAACGAGATGGCCGGCTGGATCGAGGAAGACGAGGCAGACATGCGCCGGCTTCGGGAGCGGCCGTGAGGCTCTTCCTTGACTCGAGCGTGATGATCGCTGCTGCTGCATCGGAAGCGGGTGCGTCTCGGGAGGTCTTTCGCCTGGCGTCGGAGCGGGATTGGCGGCTGATGACGACGCCCTACGCTGTCGCCGAAACGATCCGGAATATCGCCGGCTTTCCTGCCGTGGTAACTACCACCTGGCTGCGAATCAGCAGTCAACTGATCACGGTCGATGACGTGCTGACGATCGACAAGCCCGCTGTGTTCCCGGTCAGCAAGGACCGGCCGATTCTCTTCAGTGCCCTAGCGACTGCAGATGTTCTTTTGACCTTGGATCGCGCCGATTTTGGCCGCCTCCTCGGAAGCGGCTTCTATGGCCTCGCCATCATGACGCCGGGGATGTGGCTCATGCGTGACCGTGAGGAAGGGCACGCCCGCATCTCATGAACGGGTGAGAAACCGACTTGCGTCACTCTGCGGCTTTGTGCTGGCTCGTGCGGCCGCGTTCAAAAAGAGCAAAGCTCCCCGAGTAGGATTCGTAACAAACTAATCTTTCAGCGGGAATAATCGAGATTGTAGCCGAGGGCGACGCAGAATCCGACGCCCGCGGTACGGCGCAGGAGGCCGCAGATGGCAGAATGCAGGCGGTCTGCCCCATCCGAATCGGGTACGATGAGTAAGGATTCACGGAGCGGTGGAGAATCGTGCATGCGTACCTACACAGCCATCATCGAGCGGTGCCCAGACACAGGCCTCTACGTGGGATATGTACCTGGGCTTCCCGGTGCGCATTCCCAGGGCGAGAACATCGATGAACTCAAGGCAAATCTTTCAGAAGTCATCGAGATGCTGCTTGAGGATGGCGAGCCGACACTGGAATCTGAGTTCATCGGAACCCAGACCGTTCAGGTGGGCTGAGCGGTGGCAAAACGTAAGCTACCAATTCTCAAGCCGTCGGAAGTCGTGACGAAACTCGTCGCGCTCGGCTTTGAAGAGGTGCGGCAAAAAGGGTCGCACAAGCAGTTCCGTCATGCGGACGGCCGCTGCACGACGGTTCCGTTTCACAAGGGCCGTGACATTTCGCCGATTTTGTTGCGGCAGATTGCCCGCGACATTCGGCTCACCGCCGAGGAACTCGTCGATGCCTGACCGGCGCAGGCCAGACGACGTGTGCTGCACCTTGCGGCCGGCGGTCACACTTCGCGAAGAACTCGCGAAGCGGAAATCGTTCGACTCCCTGCGGTCGTCCCGGAGCCCGCCCGGAGCGGGGGATGTTCGGTAGCATGGCGAGACGGAAACGGAGGAACGGCACGGCCTCCCGGCCGAGAGAGGCGATTCGATGACGAAACGACTGCTGGTGACGGGATCGTCGGGCCTGATCGGCAGTGAGGTGGCGACCCACTTCCACGACCAGGGCTGGGACGTCCACGGCATCGACAACAACCAGCGTGCCGTGTTCTTCGGGCCCGCCGGCGACACCCGCTGGAACCAGGAGCGGATGCTGTCGGCGCTCCCCCGCTTCTTCCACCATGAGATCGACATCCGCGATCGCGAGGGGGTTCTCCGGCTCATCGCCGATCTTCGGCCCGATGGAATCGTCCATACCGCAGCCCAGCCTTCGCATGACCGGGCGGCTGCGATTCCCTTCGACGATTTCGACACCAACGCCGTCGGCACGCTCAATCTCCTCGAAGCGGCCAGGCAAAGCGTGATGGAATCGCCGTTTGTGCACATGAGCACGAACAAGGTCTACGGCGACGCCCCCAATGAGCTGGCGATTGTCGAGCTCGAGACTCGCTTCGATTACGCCGATCCGGCCTGGCAGGATGGGATCCCCGAGAGCTTCCGCATTGATCAGAGCAAGCACTCGCTGTTCGGGGCTTCGAAGGTCGCCGCCGACGTGATGGTGCAGGAGTACGGCCGCTACTTCGCCATGCCGACCTGTTGCCTGCGAGGAGGATGCCTGACAGGGCCGGCGCAGTGCGGGGTCGAGCTCCACGGCTTCCTCAGCTACCTCGTGAAATGCAATCTCGAGGGGCGGCCCTACAACGTCTACGGATACAAAGGCAAGCAGGTCCGCGACAACATCCACGCCCATGACGTGGCCAGATTTATCGAAGCCTTCATCGCGGCGCCGCGCTGCGGCGAGGTCTACAACGTCGGTGGCGGCAGGGCCAACAGCTGCTCGATCCTCGAGGCGTTCGATCGCGTCGAGCAACTCTCGGGCCGGAAGATGGCCTGGAGCTACGTCGAGGCAAACCGAGAGGGGGATCACATCTGCTACATCTCGGACCTCGCGAAGATCCAGTCGCATTATCCCCACTGGCGGATCGAGAAGAGCCTCGACGACATCTTCACCGAGATCGTCCGCGGATGGAGTGAGCGATGAGGCTGCTTGTCACCGGCGCCTGCGGCTTCGTCGGATCAACGCTGATCCGCACGCTTCTCGCAGCGATTCCGGGGCTCGAGGTCGTCGGCCTCGACAACTTCCTCCGCGACGGCAGCCGGGGCAATGTCGAGCCGCTTCGCCGTTTCGGCGTGGAGGTCGTCGAGGGGGACATCCGCAGCGAAGACGATCTCACGGCGATCGGCCGCGTCGACTGGGTGCTCGACTGTGCCGCCGAGCCGAGCGTGCTGGCCGGGGTCGGTGGCGCGGTGTCGGCGTTCGGGGTCATGGATCACAATCTCATCGGCACGCTCCGCGTCCTCGAGTTTTGCAAGCGGCACGGCGCGGGGCTCGTTCTCTTGAGCACGAGCCGGGTCTACTCGATCGCGCCTCTTGCCTCGCTTGCCGTCGAGGCAGTCGACGGGGCGTTTGCTCCCGCACCGGGGGCGTGCGGGCAGACGCCAGGCTTGAGCGGCCGGGGAATCGCGGAATCGTTCTCGACGGTTCCGCCGCTGTCGCTTTATGGGGTCTCGAAGCGATGCGCGGAGCTCGTCGCCCTGGAATACGCCGATGCCTTCGGCTTTCCGGTGTGGATCAATCGTTGCGGCGTGCTCGCGGGCGCCGGGCAGTTTGGCAAGGCCGATCAGGGGATCGCCGCCTATTGGATCCGGGCCTGGCGCGACCGGAAGCCGCTCCGGTACATCGGTTTTGGCGGCGCTGGGGCGCAGGTCCGCGATTTCCTCCATCCCCGCGATCTCACCAGGGCGATCGAAAGGCAGTTTGCAGCCGGGGCTCACGCTCCTGTGATCAGGGGGGACGGAGTCGACCCGCGCATCTGCAACTTCGCCGGCGGCCTTTCCAACGCCTGCTCGCTTGCGAATCTCAGCGACTGGTGTCGCGACCGATTCGGGCCGCATGAGGTTGGCTCGGATCCCATGCCCCGTCCCTTCGATCTCCCCTGGGTGGTGCTCGATGCCACGCGGGCCGCCGAGACGTGGGATTGGAAACCGGTCACGCCTCTTTCCGGGATCTTCGCAGAGATTGCCGAATCATGAGCCAATCGCCGCAGAACGATGATCAGGAAAGTGTCGCGAGTCAGCACGCAAGCGCAGCGGTCGCTCCAGAAGTCATGGCCGCGAACGAACTGCGACGATTGAGCGTCGTGATCCCGGCTCGGGACGAGGAGGGCTGCATCGCCTCAACCGTGCACCACCTCAATCTGGAACTGCGGCTCCGCGGGGTGCCGCACGAGATCGTCGTCGTCGACGACGGATCGAGCGACCGCACCGGCGCGATCCTCGTCGAGCTTGCCCGGGAGATCCCGGAGCTGAAGCCAGTCCGCAATGACGGCCCGCACGGCTTCGGCCTCGCCATCCGCAAGGGGCTCGACGTCTTCACGGGGGATGCGGTCGTGATCATGATGGCGGATGAGTCAGACGACTGCCGCGACGTCGTCCGCTACTGGCAGGAATTGAACAAGGGAGTCGACTGCGTGTTCGGCAGCCGCTTCATGGCGGGCGGCGGTGTCATCGACTACCCGCGGGTGAAGCTCGCCCTCAACCGCATGGCCAATCTCTTTGTGCGGATGCTCTTCCGCCACGGGCTCAATGACACGACCAACGCCTTCAAGGCCTACCGTCGGGGGGTCATCGAGGGCTGCATGCCGATCCTCTCCCCCCATTTCAACATCACCGTCGAGCTTCCCCTCAAGGCGATCGTGCGAGGGTATTCGTGGTCGGTGATCCCGATCACATGGCATAATCGCCGCAGCGGCGTCGCGAAGCTCAAGATCCGGGAGATGGGAAGCCGCTACTTTTTCATCGTGGCCTACGTTTGGCTGGAGAAGTATTTCAGCCGTGGCGACTACCGAAAAAAGCCGTTGTGAGCGAACGTGCCTGTGTGTTCTGTCTTCGGGCCGCGGGAGAGCGTTTTTGTGGATGAGTCTCGAGTTTCAGAGAAGAGCGGCGGTGGAGAGGCATCGAGTGTCGAGGGGATCGGATCGCGGTCGCGGCCGGTGCATCCCGGCGAATGGCTGATCCTCCTGACTGCAGCGACCGCGCTGCTCGTGCGCTGTGTCCGCGACCGGGCGCGCCCGCTGTGGTGTGACGAAGCCTACACGGCCTTCGCGGTGTCGGATCCATCCTTCGCGCACATGCTCGAGGCGCTGCGCGACGAGATCAACGCCATGCCGCCGTTGAGCCTCGTGCTCGGCTGGGGGATCGCGCGGGTGATCGGGGTGTCGGAGTTGGCTCTCCGGCTTCCGTCGGCGCTGTTTATCTGGGTGGGGATCGTCCTCCTTTGGATCTGCCTGCGGCGATCGTTGAACCGCTGGGTGGCGACGTGGTGTGCGGTATGCCTCCCCTTGGCATCGGCCACGGTCCTTTTCCACACCACCGAGGCCCGCTGCTATGCGCTCTATTTTGCCACCTATGTCGCGGCCGTAGGGCTCTATCTCCGCTGCGCGGAGGAGGGGGCAATGGCACGGCGCGAGCCGTGGCTGGTCACGCTCGCCCATGGGTGCCTCGTGGCGGTTCACTATGTCGGAGGCTTGCTCAGCGGCCTGCTCGTGGCGGTGGCGCTCACGGCGGGGTTCCTCTGGCCAGCGCACCTCCATCGCTACCGACGGTACGCCCTCCAGGGCATGCTCGGATGGCTGGCGGTGATCCCATCGCTGCCGTTCTATCTCGCCCAGCGGCGGCTGGGCGGGGAGTTCAACTGGATCCCCAAGCCCGGGCTGACGCAACTCTATGCGGAGATGGCTTCGGGCATCGGGGCCTTTTCGGTGTTCGTGATGGCCCTGCTGGTTTGGGCCTTGCTGGCGGAGGGGCGGCGGGGGGCCTTCGATACCGGTGGCCGGAGAACGCCCGCGCGGATGCGGGTGATCGCCCTTCTGGCCGTGGCGAGCCAGATTTTTTACGTGGCGGCGTGGATCGAATCTCGGGTAGCCAGCAACATCTTCCTCGACCGCTATCTGTTCCCTCTTTCCCTCGCCTGGATGCTGGCGATCGCCTTCGTCGCCGACTCACTCGTCGCCCGTCTCTGGCAGCGGGAGCCCCCAGAAGCGGAGCGGGGAATGGGGATCTCCCTTCTCGCCGACGGCCTGTGGGGGCGGCGGCTCGTCCTTGCGACGGCGGCCGTGCTGACGATGTTTGTCGCCATGAAGACGCTCCGACTACGGAGGCCTGACGCCATCAAAGTGGAGGCACTTCAAGCCATTCGTGAGGTTCCCGGCATCCCGGTCGTGACGACGCACGTCCTGCTCCACTCCGAAATCGGATGGTATCGAGGGCCCACCGGCGGTGTGTTTATGCTGCGCGACAGCCACCTCCACCTGAAACCGATCGGTCTTCGCATCGGTGAGGCGCTCGGCCGCCACTACCTCCCGGGCACGATGAAGAGCCTGGCTGAATGCGTGCAGGAATTCGAATCGTTTCTCTTTGTCAATTACCACCCACAGCGCACCGAGGTCGAAGACTTCCTCAGCGGCCAGCCAGGGTGGCGATCGACGAAGCTCGGGCCACACACAAAGCTCTGGGAACGCCGCGTGGAAGGCGCTGCCGAGTGATCACTTGCGGGGAGCGAGCGGGCGTTCCCCTCTGCCTGTCTGGCACGCCTCAGCAGGAGGCGTTCTCGACGAGGTCGAGCTCGGCGGCAATAGAGTCCCAGAGATCGAGGTCGGCTTCGAGCGAGCCGCTGGCGGTGGCCGAGGCGTCGGCCCATTTGCCGGCATCATCGCCGCACAGGCTTCTGTTCCCGCCACCGCGCAAGCATCGGCACCGCTACCACGGGGTGTTTGCCCCGAATCGCAAGATCAGGCCCAGCGTCGCGGCGCTGGCCATCGGTAGCATCGCCAAGCGGGGCGAGGCCACGCATGACGGACATGCACGCGACGGGCCTGTCGCCGCCGGCTGCTGTGACACCCGTGCAAAGCCCCACTCGCACGACACGTCGCGGATTGCGTGGGCGAAACTGATGGCGCGGGTGGGTGAGGAGTTTCCACTGCAGTGCCCGGGGTGCGGCGGCGACATCCGGCTCATTGCGATCATCACCGAGCCGGGCCCCATCCGAAAGATCCTCACGCATCTCGGCGAGCCACTCGAGTCTCCTCTCGTCTCTCCCGCCCGCGGCCCGCCCACCGACTGAGGCGAGCTCGTGCAGGTCACCTCCAGAAACGCCGCGAGGCAGAAGGTTTTGCCACCTCCTGCCTCTGACTGCCACTCAAGACATGAGTGACTTAGCTCCCCGAGTAGGACGGTTCCGAATGCTGGTTTTGCCCGACAATATCCGGATTCTGCAAAAAGGTGACGTAAAAAGCGACGTAGGGCTGAGGTGGCAGGGGCTGGCAGGACGTGGCAAACGGACGTTGCCGAACCGGGATGGCGGTTACGTCACCTCCCTGACCAGAACAGAACTTGCCTGCGTGTCCGAGCGGCAATACCTTGAACGGATGCCAACGGTACTCCGAGTAGGCGGATTTCGGTTTCACTTTTACTCCGACGAGGGCACAGAGCCTCCCCACATCCACGTTCGGTGTGCGGAGGGTGAATGCAAATTCTGGCTCGATCCAGTGGGCCTTGGTAGGAATCGCGGCGTTCCCCCTCATGTCGTGAGGGAAATGGAGCGACTGGTCTTTGAACACGTCGATCTCTTGTTGGAGAAATACGATGAGCATCACCCACCAGGAAACCGAAGCCGTAGCGACGAGGGCGTGGACTGAGGGCCGGATGGTCTTCGTCGAGTTGACGGATCAGCGGATCGTGGGATTCCCCGCGAATCGGTTCCGTCGTCTGCGAGATGCCAGTGAACCGCAACTGGCCCAGGTTCAGCTGGAGGTCGGTGGCACAGCTCTGCGTTGGGAGTCGCTCGACGAGGATCTCACAGTCGAGGGTGTGGTGGCGGGACGCTTCCAGTTGCCACCGGGGCGTGACTGATTCCTCAAGGTTCGTCGCCCTACTCCTTCACATGTATGGAGAAGGAAAGCCAGAGCACCGCTTCGCCGATCGTTTTGGCGTTGAGTTGTCGATGCGGAGACCGCAGAGGATGGTAGGCAACGGCAGTTGCCTGCCGTTGCCACAAAAGCTCCCCTGACCAGGTTGGATTTCCTGTACCAGGTGATACGAGGGTTTAGGAACAGAGTGCCTCTCTCCAGGCCGCGTGTGCGGCTGGAGCCGAGGCGAAAGCCGCAGACGCGGCGGCGAACATGGCCGGGGTCTGGTAGCCCATTGAGCGGGGGATTTCTAATCGTTCGGGTTTCTTGAGTCGCGCACCGATCATCTCTCGAACCTGCAATTTCCCCGGCTTCGACGCCGGTTCGCTACGTCTAGTTCAGAGGTACTGCGCGCCCGCGGCTAACAGTGCGCCTCACAGGCGGGGTAAGCCGTCGCTGACCTGCCCCCATGGATGAGCCAGTTTTCAATTGGAGTTTTGCCCTCCCCTAACCAGCCCAGCCTGAAGGCATCGGGGGGTTGGTGGCCTAAGGCACGGCCCCCCCTTCGACGGCACCGCCCCCAAGGAAATAATATGGTGATATCAAAGCGGTTGCCCTTTATCCATGCTTACAAGTTGGGCAATTTCTGTGGTTTTGAAACCAAGAACCATAGGGCGGGACACATCTTTTAAGATTGCGACATCGTAGAGCTCCGTCACGCTGCCATTGAGCCTGACCCATTCGATGACATTGCCGGTAGAAAGTTCTATGACTTGCAATCCACACCACGCTTCTGCATCCCGTTGAAGAAGTTCTGAATCTAATGGAAGGCCGCTAAACGTCTTATCTTTGCGTGGTCGAGAGAGGCCTACGATTGCACAGTTTCCTGAAAAAGCCATACCGCGAAGATACCCTGGACAGAACGTGATCGGTTCAAAAAGACCTTTTTTACGATCGACCTTCCCAAAATACCCCGTGCCCGAGTTGTGTACGTAAAGTTCGCCCCGATACACTCTGGGAGAATGTGGCATGGAGAGGCCCGAAACTATTGTTTCACCACTCGGAACTTCTAGCACACAACCGCCATCATGCCTGCGATTTCTCCATCCGTCCACCACATCGGATTTGCTCACCGCTGTGACATATTTGCATTTACCATTTTCCAGGGCCAAGCCATTCAGATGGCATCGGTCTTCGGGGGTAATCTTGCTGAGAAAGGATGGTTTCCACAGAGGAGCAAAGCTGTGCTGATCGCTGAATGTAGCGAGGCATCCGAACATCGTGTTTACAAAAACAATCCGTCCTGAATCTTCGACCACAATGTCGTGTACATCAAGATCGCCTGTTGTGTACCCAACCCGAGGTATGTAAAGCGCGTCGTGATCGCTATGCATTTGGCCAGGTAGCAGAGCGTTTTCAAACCGCCACACTTGGTAAGTGGAACTCAGCCAAAAGCCATTATCAGTGGAACAGAGCCCCATGCACCTCTGTAGAGTCCGTTCAAATACAGAGATTTGCCCATCTGGTTTTCTGCCAAGCAGAAAAACTTTTCCTGCCTGATAGGTGGAGAATGCAAGGCTCATTCTTTCGAGTGCAAGCCAATTGCTGAAGTTACGAGAGGATGTTACCTCTATCCACGGCTCTTCATGGGTTGTCAACTGATTGGTTGTTGCGTTGCTCATGAAAATAACGCTTTTGTTTCGAGAAGTTTAAAAACGCCGTCGTTACGGTAGAAAATTGCCCCGCAACCGACCAGCCCTGCACGTTTACCGAGGCGTCGCCGAGGCAAGGTGCGACCGGATCGCTTCGTGTGCTGGGAGGTGGCCGCCGTATCCGGGCGTGCAGATCAGGCGGGGTTTGCCGGGGGAGCACTCTATCAGGAGCAGGATGATGGCCGGAAAGTGCGAGTATTTCGGGTAGGCGGGCAACGGCTCTGCCCGCCGAGTCAGGAAACCGTGCCGACTGTCCGGATAACCCCGATAATCCCTGTGTTGTCACGGACACCCATAAGTGTCTCCACACCGATTTCTTGCCTGTCCGGAAAAGGCGAGCTACGCTTCCTCAATCGAGTCTTTTGGCGAAACGACCGCACCGCGGGCCAGAGAGGGTGTTTCGATGTCGATGCCGCTATCCAGATGGTCAGCTCAAGCCTTCCGGCGAGCATTTCAAAAAACGTTGACGAACGTTTTTCGTCCTCGCGGAGTTTCCACTCTGCGCCGCCGCTCAAGGCGGCCGGGCCAGCAGATTTCGCTCGAGTCGCTGGAACTCCGGCAGATGCTTTCCGCTGTTCCTTTCTCCCCGGCATTTCCGCATGCTTTATCCATTACCACGGGTAGCGGCGTTGTCGCCGATTCCGCTTCCTTCACCGTTACTTTCAATCAGCCTGTTGTCGGGGTGGATGCTGCCGACTTCAGTGTAGTTGCTACAGGAACCGTAGCTAACGGAATCATTTCCTCGGTAACTGGTAAGGATGACACTTATACCGTAAATGTTACCGGCATCACTGGTACCGGCACCCTTGGTCTGAATTTAGTAAGCTTGCCAACCATTACCGCCTTGCCTTCGTTTGCAGCGCAATCCACCTTCGCCACGGGAAATACTCCCTTCTCCGTGACCTTGGGCGATGTGAACGGCGATGGCAGACTCGATATGATCACCGCGAATAAAACTGATGACAATGTCAGCGTGCTTTTGGGCAACGGCAATGGCACCTTCGCAGCTCAAACCACCTTCGCCACGGGCGGCCTTCCGAACTCGGTGACCTTGGGCGATGTGAACGGCGATGGTAGACTCGATATCATCACCGCGAATCAATTATTAAACAATGCAAGCGTGCTTTTGGGCAATGGCGATGGCACCTTTGGTGCCAACACAGACTTCGCCACGGGTGATGCTCCAAAATCCGTGACCTTGGGCGATGTGAACCGCGATGGCAAACTCGATATCGTTACTGCGAATACTGGTAGTATTGCCTCCCCCGGCACCACCACCAGCGTGCTCTTGGGCAATGGCAATGGTACCTTTCTACCCAAAACAGATTTCGCCACGGGAACTAATCCAATCTCCGTGACCTTGGGCGATTTGAACCGCGATGGAATACTCGACATAATCACCGCGAATGAAGGCTCCGACAACGTCAGCGTGCTCAGGGGCAATGGCAATGGCACCTTTGGTACCGCAGTAAACCATTCCACGGGTGATACTCCAAGCTCCGTGACCTTGGGCGATGTGAACGGCGATGGCGTACTTGACATCATCACCGCGAATCGCTCCGGCAACGTCAGCGTGCTCTTGGGCAATGGCATTGCCCCCGGCGACTTTGGGCCTGCCACAGACTTCGCCACGGGAGCTATTCCAATCTCCGTGACCTTGGGCGATGTGAACGGCGATGGCAGGCTCGACATCATCACTGCAAATTATAGTGGCAATAGCACCAGCGTGCTCTTGGGCAATGGCGATGGCACTTTTGCAGCTACAACCACCTTCAGCACGGGCATGGCAACTAGTCCACGCTCCGTAGCCTTGGGTGATGTGAACGGCGATGGCAGACTCGATATCATCACCGCGAATCGCAACACCAGCACCACCAGTGTGCTCTTGGGCACGGGTGGCAGCGCCATTACGGCTACTTTCACGACCCAGCCCTCCCTGGCCACGGGAAATGCCCCACGCTCCGTGGCCAAGGGGGATGTAAACGGCGATGGCTTCCTCGACATTATCACTGCGAACGAAGACGATGACAACGTCAGCGTGCTCTTGGGCAATGGCAATGGCACCTTTAAGACTCAAGCCACCTTCGCTACGGGAACTGCGCCTCTCTCCGTGGCGTTGGGTGATGTAAACGGGGATGGTAAACTCGACATCATTACTGCGAATTATGATAACGACAATGTCAGCGTGCTCTTGGGCAATGGCAATGGCACCTTTGGTCTCAACACAGACTTCGGCACGGGTAATGCTCCATACTCTGTGGCCTTGGGCGATGTAAACGGGGATGGCATACGTGACATCATTACTGCTAATTTTTATTCCGACAATGTCAGCGTGCTCTTGGGTGATGGCAATGGCATCTTTCAAACCCAAGTGCCCTTCGGCACGGGATTAAATTCTTATCCAACCTCGGTAACCTTGGGCGATGTGAACGGAGACGGTAAACTTGACATCATCGCTGCGAATTATACTTCCGACAATGTCAGTGTGCTCTTAAACACGACTGTTTCTGGCAGCACCACTCCGACCTTTGCAGCTCAAGCCTCACCTACCACGGGTAGTGGTAGTGAACCATACTCCGTGACCTTGGGCGATGTG
>JBIIFB010000032.1:0-24320 GCA_044237545.1 Pirellulales bacterium | reverse complement strand
GTCAACGGGCCGCAGGACTATACGAAACAAGAATCGATCGTCACCGACCGTGAGGCCGCGACCTGGGCCAAGAGTGAGGCAGAGGCCGAGGAGAATTGGCGGAAGCGAATCAAATATGACCTGCTTGTGCAGAAGATGGACAAGACGTCTCCCGAGGAGTCGAAGGACAAACTGCTCAGGCGGTACAAGAGTTTTGCCAAGCGGATGCACCAGATGACCGCGGACGAACTGCTCGAGATTTATCTCACATCGCTGACGAGCAGTCTCGATCCCCACACGAGCTTCATGTCGCCGGGCACGCAGGAGAATTTCGCGATCGCGATGCGGCTGCAACTCGATGGCATCGGCGCCCAACTCAAGGGAGAGGACGGCTACACGACCATCATGGAGCTCACGCCTGGCGGTGCCGCCGATCGAGACGGTCGCCTGAAGAAGAAGGACCGGGTGGTCGGTGTCGGCCAGGGGCAGGCGGGCGAAATGGTCGACGTGGTCGACATGAACCTGAACGAGGTCGTCAAGTTGATCCGTGGCAAGCGAGGCACGATCGTCCGCCTCAAGGTGATTCCGGTGGGCGAGACGGCACCCAAGATCTACGACATCACCCGCGACAAGATCGAGTTGAAGGACGCCGAGGCCAGAGGCGAGGTGATCGAGGAGGGAAAGAAGCCGGATGGCTCGCCGTGGCGGATCGGAGTCATCAATCTGCCGAGCTTTTATATGGACATGGACGGCGCCCGGCAGGGGCAGGCCGACTACAAGAGCAGCACCCGTGACTGCAAGCGGCTGATCGAGGAGTTTCGGCAGAAGGGCGTGGATTGCGTGGTGCTCGACCTGCGGAACAACGGCGGCGGCTCACTGCCGGAGTCGATTTCGCTCACCGGCCTGTTCATCGACACCGGTCCTGTGGTGCAGATCAAGGACGCCGACAAGCGGGTGCAGCAGTACGACGACGTCGACCCTGGCGTGTCGTGGGACGGACCCCTGGTGGTGCTCACGAACAAGTTCAGTGCCAGTGCAAGCGAGATCGTCGCGGGTGCCATTCAGGACTACCGCCGCGGCCTCGTGGTCGGGGACCGGGCAACGCACGGCAAGGGCACGGTGCAGAGCCTGCTCGACCTTGGGCGACAGCTTTTTCAGAGGCTGCCCAATGCCCCGTCGCTCGGTGCCATCAAGATCACGATGCAGCAGTTTTATCGACCGCTGGGTGCCAGCACGCAGTTGGAGGGCGTGACGAGCGACATCGAACTTCCCAGCATCACCACGCATCTGCCGGTGGGCGAATCGGATCTCGATCATGCGATCGCCTTTGACAAGGTGCCCCCCGCGGCATTCCAGGGGAGTGGTCGCGTGACCGACGACATGCTTCGGGCGCTGAAAGAGCGTTCCGCGGGGCGGGTCGGAAAAAGTGAGGATTTCACCAAGGTCCTCAAAGACATCGCCCAGTACGAAAAGCGGAAGAGCGAAAAAACGATCTCCCTGGTCGAGTCTGAATTCGAGCGTCAGTGGAACGAGGGGAAGGCGGCTGATGACGAGGAAAAGAAACTCGAGGACGAGATGGAAGCCCAGCGGCGACCGGTCGTGAAGCGAGATTTCTATTTCAACGAGGCGATGAATGTCACGGCCGACTACCTCAACTCACTGGCCGGCGGAGCGGCGGGCCTGGCTCGCACGAGCCGGCCTGTGGAATCACCGGCACCGGTCCCGGTACTCCAGTAGCGGCCGTCGGTACGGGTCTCCGGCACAGGTCTGGGGCAGGGCTCTGGGGTAGGGCTCTGGGGCAGGGCTCTGGGGCAGGGCTCTGGGGCAGGGCTCCGCCGGGCCGGCAGAAGTCTCCTTCGCGGGGACTTTCGCCGTGGGGCATAAGGGAGGTGCTGACCCTGGCAGGGCGAAATTCCAACGCTCGTCGAGCTTCCGCCGATCCCGGCTCCCGTTGTTCTCTCCCTGGGGCCGACGTGCGGACGGTGTCGGTGTCGACTACCCTCCCCGTGGCGGCAAGTTTTTAACTTGTCCGTGAGTTCATGATGCCGTCTGCTCCCCCCGGAGCACCGCTTCGATGCCGCGGAGCGGATCGGGGTAGGCGAGCGTGATGGGCAGGTCGCGGAAGAGCAGGGCGGGATCGACCCGCTTGTCGGCACCGCGGGTCCGCGGAGCGGCGGCGTCCCACGTGGGCTGCGGGCTACCGGTGACGCTCGCCAGGTGGCCGTACCAGTCGCGTCGTCGGACGGGATGGCCGTCGGAGACGACGTAGAGCGGACGGGGGGCGGCAGCCGCGGCGACCACGCAGACGACCGTCGCTGCGTCGTCGACATGAATCAGATTGAGCCAGCTGTCGGGATCGGCTGCGATGGGCCGACCGGCCCTGAGATCGTCGAGTCGTGGGAGCCGGTCCGGGCCATAGAGACCGGCGAACCGCAGGGCCACGCCGGGCCCCTTGGGGTGTGAACGCAAGAGCGCCTCCGCTTCCACGAGCACGCGGCCGGCCTCGCGGCTGGGGTTCGTTTGAGTCGCTTCGGAAACGATACCGCCCCCCTCGTCGCCCCAGACGCCTGTGGAGCTCGACAGGATCACCCGCGGTGACCCCGGCAGGGCGGTGAGGAGCCGTGCCAGGCCCTCGACATGCACGTCACGGTGGGTCATTCCGCTGCTGCGGTCGAAGCCCACGGCCCAGAAAACCGTTTCGATCGGCGGCAGGTTTCCGAGGCTTCCGCAGGCCCCTGAGTCGGCTTGGGCGGTGACGTCGTGCACGATCGGGGTGAGGCCGATGGCCGCGAGCGCATCGGCTCGCTCCTGGCTGCGGGTGATGCCGAAAACCTGATCACCGTCGGCGAGCCAGCGTTTCGCGACGCGGGTGCCGAGATAGCCGCAGCCGACGACCAGCCGAGCGGCAGGCTGCCGCTTGGCAGACGACACGAGCGCGGCGTTGGGGGCGGCGTTGGGGTTTGACGTGGTGGGGTGTGGAGGCATGAGATTGGCTCAGTGAGTTGCCGAGTCAGGCGTCGAGGGCACCGGGCTTCAGGTCGCCGCCACCGTGCTGCTGTACCTCGAGCCAGGAGGAGAGCACAACCTGTGCCGCGATGGCGTCGGTCCGCTCCTTCTTTCGGCCCCGGGACAGACCCGATCCCGCCAGAAGTCCCGTCGCCTCGCGGGAGCTATACCGCTCGTCGTGAAACACGACCGGCAGCCCTGTCGCTGCAGTCAGCCAGGCACCGAAGCGTTCGACCTCAACCGACATCCGGCTGTTGTTGCCATCGGCATGGATCGGCAGGCCGACCACAAATCCGACGACGCCCTCATCGGCGACGAGCTTTCGGAAAAAGGCCCCGTCCGCGGCCGCATCGCCAGTGGTCTGCCGCACGCAAAGCGGGCTGGAGAGGATGCGGTGGGTGTCGCAGATCGCCACGCCGATCCGTTTGCGGCCGTAATCCACGCCGGCCACCCGACCTGCGGGGATGGCGGAGGCGATCACGGCGTCGGGCTGGGGCGGTGAGGTGTCGTCGGCCATCGAGAACGCTACTAGGGATCACTTGGCGGCAGGGAGAGGAAACTGGCCGGTCTTCAAGAACGACGTGGTGGCCTGCTGAACTCCCGGGTTTTTCATCATCGCCGCGTGATGGACCGGCAGGAGCAGAAAATCGCGGGCTCCCTGAAGCTTGGTCTCCTCGACGCGGACCACCGCATCGTCGTCACCCGCCAGGAAACTGCTGTAGCCACGGTCATCCCCCTTGCCGCCGGCCACGATGCCGAAAGGGCAGGGGGGCACAGCGAGATCCTTTGAAATCCTGTTCCAGTCGAGCACGAGTTCGCGGGCCGCACCATTGGAGAGAGCTGCCAAGAGACTGATTTTCGCCACCATGCGGGCGAGTTCGGAACCCTGGTTTGGTGGGCCGAGCATCACCATCCGTCTCACGCGGACGAGTTCGTCCTCGTTCGCCAGACCCATCCACCGTCGGACCACGAGGTTGCCCATGCTGTGGCCGACAAAGCTGATGCTGTCGGCGGCAGGAATCCCTTTGATCACGGCGGCGAGCGCGCGGCCATGGTCGTCGATGCCGGTGCTCGTGCTGGCGTACCCGAACGAGAGCACGGTTGCATCGGTGTTTTTCTGGAGGTGCTCGACAAGCGGTCGCATCGATCGGCGGCCCTCACCGAGGCCGTGGAGCACAATGACGGTCGGGCCACTCACGCCGGGGATCGTCCCGGCCCGCTCGAGCGTTGCAAAGGATTCGAGGCACTCCTGCCGAGAACCCTCCTGCACGACCTCGTCTCGCGGGTCGAGGATTCGGCCGGCATCAGCACCTGGGCGGTATTGAAGCCGCCAGTCGTGCCGGATGCCGTCGTCGGACCACTGCAGGGCGTCGGCCGAGCGGCGCAGATTTTTCATCCAGTCGGCGTCGGTCGTCGCTGCCGGTGTTTCGGTCGCTGCGTCAGCCGGCATCTCCACCCCCCATGCGATCGCAGAGAGAGGCAGGCTGCAGGCCAGCCAGCCGGCGATCAACAGTCGGGGATAGAGCGCACTGTTCACAGGAATTCCGTCCAGCCACGTTTCTCGAGTTCGGCAACGACTTTTCGCACGGCCTCCTCGTGGGCCCGGTGGGCGACCAGCGTGGCGTCCGGCGTGTGCACTACCAGCATATCCGTCAGGCCCATGGTGACGACCAGATGGTCGTCGCCCGCATGGACGATTGTCCGCGACGAATCGATGCCCAAGTGCCTGCCCACGATCGTGTTTCCGTCGCTGTCGCCGCCCCGCTGGCGGGCCACGGCAGACCAGCCCCCGAGATCATCCCACGAGAAAGGAGCCTCGACGACCACCACATCACGGGCATGCTCCAGCACCGCGTAGTCGATCGAGATCCCCTTGATTGCGGCGAATTCCTCTGCAAACACCGTGTCGCGGGCGGGCGTTTCCCAGGCGTCGGCGATGCGATGGAGGTGGGCGAGACACTCTGGCTGACGTTCGGCAAGCGCGGCCAGGATCGTGGCCGCCTTCCAGACGAAAATGCCGCCATTCCAAAGGTAGTTGCCCGCCTCCAGATACTCCTGGGCGACGGAGGCCGGCGGCTTTTCGCGGAACCGCGCGACCGTGTGCACCGCCGCGGCGGCCGGCAGGCACTCGAGCGGCTCACCCTGCTGGATATACCCAAAACATTCAGCAGCATAGGTGGGCTTGATGCCGAAGGTGACGAGTCTGCCGGGAGACTGCTCCACGAGGGCCGCGGCCTGCCGGATCGCGGCGCGAAAGCCCTCGGCAGGGCGAATGACGTGGTCAGACGGCATGACGGCCATGATCGCGTCGGGGTCATGCCGCGAGACGAGCAGCGCCGCCAGGCCGATGCAGGGGGCGGTGTCCCGCTTGCAGGGCTCGCCGACGAGCCCTGCATCGGGCACCTGCGGCAACTGTCGGCGCACCGCATCGAGCAGACGGGCCGCGGTGACCACCATCACGCGGTCCGGCGGCACGAGCCCGTCGAGCCGATCGACGGTGTCTTCGAGCAGGGTCTGCTCGCCTGCCAGTGGCAGAAGTTGCTTGGGGAGCGCGGCGCGGCTAGCGGGCCAGAAGCGGGTGCCGGATCCTCCGGCCATCACGATCGCGTGCAACATGGAAGGCATCTCTCCAATGGGTTGGTGGTTTGATCGAATCTGTTCGATCGGAAGCGTCTTTGCAGGGAGGGAAAACGAACGGGGGATTCAGCCGCCGATCACGACAGGTGTTTCTAGCACCGTGCCCGCCGGCACCAGCCTCCGAATATCAGTCTCGTCGATGATCCAATCCGCGGCCAGTTCAACATCGACGCCCTCGGCGAGGGTCACGCCGGCCCTGGCCAGCAATCGGCGGGCGTGGTCTACGAGGGCGGCATGCACGTGCTCCGGCGCATCGCCCGCAGACCCGGTCGGATTCTTCAGCGGCGCAAAACCGTCGGCTGCCTCGATTTCGACGACGCAGACACGCTCTGCCAAGGGCATCAGGTCGAAGATGAACCGCTCGAATTTCATGGCGTTGGGAGAGGTCGGCACGATACGTTCACCGTTGGTATCGAGAAAGGGAACAGACTTGAGTGCCACATGGAGCGGCAGCGAGTCGGTCGTCGCGGCCGCCCGATCGAGAAACGCTTTCGCGAAGGCATGCACCGCGATGCTTCCGGCATGAAATCGCAGCTGGCCATCGGGAAGCCTGTCGGCAGCCAGCGTTGCTGGCAGATCGCTGTATTCAATCACGAAGTGCCGGCCTTCATCGACGACAACGACGCCGACGCGTTCTCCCGGCGTCTCCTTCCGCACGACCTGGGTGGAGAAATCGGCCTGTGACAGCAGGTGGTAGCCGAGGAACTCGGCCGCCAGCGGCATGGCGAGCGGATTATCGATCTGGAAGCTCACGACATGCTCGACACCATGCATCCCGAACCAGTCGAGCCCCCCCGCCTCGGCCAGTGCGACGAGCATGCCGCCGTGGCCATCGGGTGCAACCGCGAGACGGCCCGGACCGTCGAGGAGCAGTTGGCCGGTGGCGGCGTCGATCGCCGGCAGATCGTGCTGGCGGAAGATGAAGACGTGGTCTGGGTTGAGGCCGCAGCAGGCGTGTTCGGCCAGAAACGTTCTCGTGTCGGTATCGGTCGCCGAACTGGTCATGATGGCCAGCGGCACGTCGCGGCCATACCGTCGTCGGACCGCGATGAGTTTTCCGAGCAGCATTTCGAAGAGATTGGCCCGCGATACCGGCCCGACCCGGGAGAGCCCCTTCGGCCCCTGGCAGCCCAGGCGCGTACCCTGACCGCCGGCTACGAGGATCGCGCCGATGCGGCCACCGCCGAGCGCCTCGCCACCGCGACAGATGGCATCGACGGGAGAAATCTGGTTGGCCAGATCGCCCAGCCGCAGGCAGGGCGGCGTGACGGCCGCAGAGAGATCAAGCGGGCGGTCACGCGACGCCCTGCTGTTGGCGGCGAGTTGCTGCATCTCCGCGAACTGGGGCCAGTCGACCGCCAGCAGTTCGGCGAGGAAAGCCTTCTGGCCGGGTTCGGTGAGCCTGTTCCAAGAAGCCAGCAGGTGCTGCTGGCCCGTAGAAGTGAGGGTGGCGACGAGCGCCGGTGGAGGAATCATCCGCGAACCCACCTCCAGAGCGCAAAGGCGAGGAGCGGGAAGCCGAAGAAGATCACCGTATAGGTGAAGAGGGTCGTCCAGATGTGTTGGGGCCAGCGTGCCATGCGAACTTATGCGAATATTTGCGTGTCTTAGCGTATCTTTGAGGCTTCGAATCTCAGGCGGGGAAGTGGGCCACGACATCGACCGGAATCTCAATGGCCTCCTCGGCTGGTTCATCGAGCCGGCATTCGATGCGGATGCCCCAGGGGAGCACTTCCGCTGCTGAGACAACGGCCTCGACACCATCATAGTTGGTGGTGACCTCGACCGCGGGAAGTGACGCAAAAGGAGGACAGAAGCCCATGTGGGTCGATCCGGATCGGGAGCCTTCGGGTACGACGAGGCAAAGCCTTCCCCGAACGCATTCGCCACCGCCCGGCAGTGCGACCCGTTCAAATCGCTGTAACAGGCTGCCGGCGAGCCGTGGTGCGGCCTCTTCAGGATCACCCACGGGCGGAGCAGGAATGGCGTCTGGAATCAGTGTCGCCGTGGCATCCGTCGACACAGGCTGCGGGGGCCGCCCGTCTGCTGCTCGGCTGCGGGCACGCCCAAGCCGTTGCCGGATCGACCCGGCGATCGGTCCGTGGACAATCGCCAGGCCCGTGATCCCGAGGGTTGCATTCGCCATGATCACATCCAAGGCAGGGGCACGCGGCAGGGGCAGGCTGACCGCTGTCACGGCTAGAAGCAGACCGATCCGCGTGAGCACTCGCGGCAGCATCGAGAGCAGGGTGCCCCGAACCGCCGCTGACCGCACGGCCAGACCACTGACAGCCAGATCACTGACGGCCACCAGGACCAGCCCGGAGCCGCAGGCCGCGAGCATGGCCTCCGGCCCCGACGGCGTCGCGATCGCTCCGACAAACCTCCGCACAACAAGCACCATGCCGCAGAACACCGCCATGGTTCCAGCGAGCATGGCGATCGTCGTCAGCAACTCACCAAACAGCCGAGGGAGCAGCGCCGCGGTGTGGAACGCCAGCCGGTCCACAGCATCACCGCTGCCTGCCCGTGGCGATCCATCGATAGCGTGCAATCGAGGCAATAGAAAGAGTCCTGATGCCGAGGCCACCAGTTCCGGTGGCACGGTCGTGCTCAGCCGCCCGCCTATGCCGTCTTGGCTGCTGAAGCCAGTTTGGCTGCTGCAGCCAGATCCTTCGCCCGATCGGTCTGCTCCCATGAGAAACCTTCCCGACCGAAGTGTCCGCCTGCTGCGGTCTTGCGGTAGATCGGACGACGCAGATCGAGGTAGTCGATGATGCCACGCGGCGTCAGCGGGAAAAATTCGCGGGCCAATTCGCAGAGCCGCTGGTCATCGACTTTCCCGGTGCCCTCGGTATCGACATGCACGCTCACCGGTTCGCTCACGCCGATGGCATAGGCGAGTTGCACCTCGCAGCGATCGGCCAACCCGGATGCGACGATGTTCTTGGCGACGTGGCGGGCCATGTAGGCGGCGCTTCGGTCAACCTTCGTCGGATCCTTGCCGGAGAAGGCGCCGCCGCCGTGGCGGCCCCAACCGCCGTAGGTGTCGACGATGATCTTCCGGCCCGTGAGGCCGCAGTCGCCGTGCGGGCCGCCCACCACGAACCGACCCGTGGGGTTGATGTGGTAGGTGATGTTGCTCGTGTCGAGGTTCTTCGGCAGCAGCGGCTTGATGATCGTGTTCACGACGAAGTTCTGGATCTCTTCGTTCGAGACATGGGGGGCATGCTGCGTCGAGACCACCACCGTGTCGACGCGGACGGGCTTGTTGCCGTCGTACTCAATCGTGACCTGGCTCTTGGAGTCTGGCCGGAGCCAGTCGACTTCCTTATTCTGCCGGGCCTCCGTGAGCCGGTTGAGGATCCGGTGCGACAGGGCGATCGGCAGCGGCATCAGTTCGGGCGTCTCGTTGCAGGCGTAGCCAAACATCAGGCCTTGGTCGCCGGCGCCGATGTCCTTGCCGGTGGACTCGTCTTCGTTGACGCCCATGGCGATGTCACCGCTCTGCTTGCCTACGGCCACGAGCACCGAGCAGGTGTCGGCGGCAATACCCATTTCGTCGTCGGTGTAGCCGACCTGACGGATGACGTCTCGGACGACCTGCTGGTAGTCGATCGTGCCCCGCGAGGTGATCTCGCCGGCGATGACGGCCAGACCCGTGGTCACCATCGTCTCGCATGCCACGCGGCTCCGCGGGTCTTGCGCGAGGTAGGCGTCGAGCACGCCGTCGGAAATCTGGTCCGCCAACTTGTCCGGATGGCCCATGCTGACCGACTCACTGGTGAACAGATACTTGCCTTGTGCCACGGCGTTTGCCTCGTGCAGATGTAAAGGGGAATGCGTTGCGAACTTCAAAAGCGTCGACCAGACAAGCCGCTGATTATTGGCACCCGGCACCGCCTTGGCAACCGCGAAATCAGGGCGGTATCGCGGGAAGTTTCTGGAAAAGCGCGGTCGCCGTGGCCGCCGTCGAGCCGCGTTGCGAGGCCACGAGGGCGGCCGCCCGCCGGCCCAGGGCGGCCGCGAACCCTTCGTTCTGCAGGCAGCGGCGGACAAAGTCCGTGAGTTCGGGGCCATCGGCGACCACCACGGCGGCTTCTGCGGACAGGAGCCGGCCGACCTCGTCGCGGAAATTCCGGGTGTGCGGGCCGAACGAGACGGCGGCGGCGTAGGCCGCCGGCTCCAGCATATTCTGCCCGCCGCGTTTCCCGTCGAGGCTCCCCCCCACGAAGGCGATCGTGGCCGTGCCCCACCACCAGCCCAGTTCGCCGGTCGTGTCGACGAGCAGCACGCGTGGCTGTCGTGGGGGCGACTCCGATCCGCCGGCGTTGTCGAGCCGGCTCCGCAGTTGCCAGGCGAGGCCCGAGCGGTCGAGCAGGGCCGCGATCTCGGGAGTGCGTTCGACGTGCCTCGGCACGATCACCAGCCGCAGCCGCGGATGGCTCGTCGAGGCGGCCTGGAAGGCATCGAGTGCGAGCTGCTCCTCGGGGGCCTGCGTGCTGCCGGCAAGAAAGACGACATCATCGTCGCGGAATCCCGCCAGCGTTCTCAGGCGACACACGTCAGTGGCCTTCCGATCCCCCTGCACGCCATCGAATTTCATCGAGCCCGTCACGACCACCTCGGTGCCGCCCGGAGCGATAAACGAGGCGAAGCGGTCGGCATCCTCCTGCGATCGCGCGATCACGAGCGATATGTTCCCGAGCATCCGACGCACGATCCCGCGAATGCGGCCGTAGCCCCTCGCGCTCTTCTCGCTCATGCGTGCGTTGGCCACGACGACCGGGATGTTTCGGGCGTGGACGCAGGCGAGCAGGTTGGGCCAGAGCTCGAGTTCGCCCAGCACGAGGAGATCGGGACGCACGCGGTCGAGCACGCGGTTGACGGCCCACGTGAAGTCGAGCGGGCAGGGAAACGTGCGGGCGACGCCGAACCGTTTGGCGGCGACGTCGAGGCCGGTCGTGGTGGAACTTGAGATGACGCAGTCGACCTGCCTGCCGGCCGCATCGGCCTGCCGACGAATCTCGGCAGCCAGCACGGAGAGCAGCTGCACCTCGCCGACGCTGACGCCGTGGAACCAGATCCGGGACACGCCCGCATCGCAGCGGGGCAGGGGAGGGATGCCGCCAGTGAATCGCATCCAGGGGGCTGCCACCGGTCGTCCGCCCGAGAGCCTCCGCCAAGCCACCCACGGCAGGAGGGCTACGAAGGCGACAAGGTAGACGGCGTTGAGCAGCATGGTGCGCGGGCGGGAATAAGGCGACCGGCCACGGCATGAATCTGCGGCCTGGCTGGCATCAAGGCTAACGCTCCGCCGCCGATTCGTCGCCCCGATCTTCTTCCCACGCGCCGAAGGCAGCGTCGGGGCGGAGCGTAACGAGCCGGCGAAGGCCGGGCGCGAGAAGCTTTTGCCACGGCGTGATGCGATCGGCGTGGACGGCAGAAAGCCTATCGTCGTCGCGGAAGATGAGCGGGGATTCGGCGAGAAACCGCATCACCGCCGGGGTGGCGGTGTTCCAGCGGACGAGGAGGTCGTAGACATCGTCGGGCTTGTCTGCGACCACGGCACCATACTTGCGCTTCACGAAGAACAGCGGGTCATGCAGGCATGGCCTGCAGCCGCGCATGTCGACAGTTGTCAGGCCGAGCGAGCGGGCGCACTCGAAACTGAAGAGATAGGCTCCCGCGAGCGCCCCTTGCCGCAGCAGATCTTCGTCGGCCTCCACGCAGGCGATTGTCCACATTTGAAAGACCGGAGGTTCCCGCTCGAAGACGAGTCCGGCGATCGGCACGCCCTCGCTCTCGACCCAGAGCAATCCACCCTTACGAAAAGCGTTCTTCATCAATTGCGGCGGCTGGGCGAAGGCGTCATCGCCGTGTCGGAGTCGGGTGTAGGGATAGTAGTCGCGGTCGAGATACGTGGTGAGTTCATCGGCATCGTGACTGACCCGCCAGGAGAGTTTGTATTTCTTGACGACACGCATGTCGCTCCGCACGCTGCTCGCCGTGAAGTCGTGATTCGACGCCGGTATAGGCGCCACCATCCGGATCCACTCAGGCGCCCGCAGGTATTCGGCGGTGGGGAAGAGCCGGGCTGTCACCCGATCGGTACGGGCCACGGTGATGTCGGCGGCATCCCGCCAGCGCCGGAGCACACGGGGCAGCTGCCACGTCCAGTAGCTTCCCAGGTGGCGACTCTCCCGCGGTTCGTTTCCAAAAAAACGATCCGGCAGATACCGAGACCAGCGTTCTTCGCCGGCCACCAGCATGCTGCCTGCGGCACCAGAGTGCAGCACGAGCGGCACCCGTCGCAGAGTATTATCCGCGGCACAGTGCAGCGATGTCTTGAGCGTCGGATTCATGATGCAATCGGCGGTGTGCTGTCAGAGGCGTGGCCGATGGTATAAAACTATGGTAGGCATCAGCACCGCGACGCACGAGCGATGACAACCGGCCAGCAGGACTACTGGGACTCCGTCGGGTCTGATTGGCAGAGACGGCAGCCGCACAGACTCTGGCGGGATTTCACCGATCACCAGCAGATCAGGCTGCTGACCCGCTGGACGAGGGGATTGATCGGGGGCGGGCGCCGGCCCGATCTGCTCAAGACCGACCTCTTCGATGAGGTGGCCAGTCAGGGGATCGTGCCATGGTTGCTTGACAGTGGAGCGCACGTCACGGGCATCGATGTCGCGCCGGCGATCGTGGCAGAAGCGGAGGCCCGAAATCCCGGTATGGAAGCGGTCGTTGCCGACGTGCGTTCGCTGCCGTTTGCCGAGGCATCGTTCGATGTCGTGTTCTCGGGATCGACGCTCGACCATTTCGAATCAGTGGCCGATATTCAGAGATCGCTCGGCGAACTCCGCCGCGTGCTTCGCCCGGGCGGCACGCTGATCCTGACGCTCGACAATCCCGCCAATCCGCTGATCTGGCTACGGAACGGGCCGCTGCTCCGCCTGCTTCGCCGCATCGGCATCGTGCCCTATGAGGTGGGGGCGACGCTTGGACCGCGGTCGCTCGAGCGGGCGGTGCAGGCCGCCGGTTTCGACGTCGTCGAGATGACCGCCGTCATGCACTGCCCCCGCGCGATCGCGGTGGCGTTGGCCGGGACGCTGGAGCGGCTCAGCCGATCCTGGCAGGAGGCGTTCCTGCGTCACCTCCAGGCATGGGAACGGCTGGAGCGCTGGGCGACACGGTGGCTCACCGGCCATTACGTCGCGGTCCACGCCATCGCACCGAGGGAGAGTGGTGTCAAACCAATCTTTCGCTGATTCAAGAACGATTCAAGGACGCTCTCCATGAACCTCGCCACCCCGCAGCCGCTCTGGAGCCGCGTCTGGCATACCGTACGCGAAGAGGGGCTTGGCAGTTTCTGGCTCAAGTCCCTTGACGCGTTGGGATATCGACGCATGTACCTGCTTCGGCGGCCGCTGGCGGATCCGATCCTGGATTGCCCGACGACGCTGCCGGTAGAGATAGATTGGTTGACACTCGAGGATGTGCAGGACTATCGCGTGTTTCGCCCAGATGCGAGCGGTCATGACGTGACTCAGCAGCTTCTGAGGGGGGACCGCTGCCTCGTGGCCCGACACGAGGGCCGGATCGTCGGGGCGGTATGGGGATCGAGCACGAGACTAAATACGGAACGGTCGCTCGGCCGCGACCTCCCACTGGCAGCCGGCGAGGCCTATCAGTTCGACGCCTACACGTTGCCGGAGGTTCGCGGCATGGGGATTGCCCCGGCGCTCAGCGTGGCATGGCTGCGGCATCTGCGTGACGAGGCCTGCGTGGACGCGATCCGGCTGACGTTTCCATGGAACGAAGCTGCCCTCCGGTCCCATGCGAAGGCAGGATATCGGGTGGCGGCGGTCGTCCGCTGTCTCGGACTGGGACCTTGGCGTTATGTGTTTCCGCTCCAGCAGATCACGCCGTAACTGGGAGACAGCCCACACTCATCCCGTGGCAACGCCACTCGACTTGCCGCAGCAGTTCTTGAACTTCTTGCCGCTGCCACAGGGACAGGGGTCGTTGCGGCCGACTTTCTGGCCCAGATTGCGGATCGGCTCCGCCGCCTGCACGCCCCGCGTGTCGCCGGCCGCTTCGGGCAGGCCACCGGCTGGCTGACCCGGCTCGGGCAGCGTGGCTGAAGAGGCCTCTTCATGGATGGCGGCCGTCTCCTTCCAGGTGCTCCGGAGTTCATCGTCTTCCACCTGCTCGATCCGGTAGACGATGTCGGTGACGCGTTCGTCGATGCCCTTCCACATCAGGTCGAACGTGCGCATTCCCTCCCGCTTGTATTCCACCTTGGGATCGACCTGAGCGTAGCCGCGCAGGCCCACGCTCGCCCGCAGGTGGTCCATCGCCAGCAGGTGATCCTTCCAGGCGTTGTCGAGGATCTGCAGGACCACCGACCGCTCCATCCGCTTCATCTCATCGCGGGTGTCGTCAGGCTGGGCATGCCGCCGGCGGCTGGCCGCAACCAGCACCGCCTTCAGTGCGTCGAGATCGGTCACGGCGAGGTCTTCCGCCGTTAGGGTTGGATCGAACCGCTCCTGTGCCCAGGCCAGCAGCCCCTCCCGGTCGAGCCGACGCGAGCCGTCGGGCCCGCGACCCGAGAAATGAGACAGGCCCACGAGCACCGGGTATTCGATCTCGCGGTGGGCGTAGACATCATGTGCCTTGCGGATCACCAGTTGCTTGAAGGCCTGCGGATCGATGCCGTTTTTTTCGACCGCGGCGAGTTCCTGCTCGTTCAGGCGGACGCCGAAACGCCATTCCGTCCAGCCGCAGGCGGTTCTCAGGCCGAAGTCGGGCTCAAGAAACCGGGCCCCCTCGGAGAGGTCGATCCGGTGAATCGCTTCCCGGGTCTGCTCCTGCAGGAATTCGGCGACGTCGTCGCGGCCCACCCGCTTCAAATCACGGTCGTTGATGGAGAGCTTCCAGCGGGTGGTGGCGAACGACGCCAGCGCTGACCAGTTCCACTCGTTTTCGTCCTCGCCGGCCGGCAGGTTTTCCTCGACGGCCTCGAAGATCTGCGATTCCGATTGCCGCACCGCCTCGTCCACCGCCCGCCGCTCGGCCTCCTCCGGCGACATCCCGCGGAAGTCGTTGCCGTCGAGCTCGCAGGAGAGCTGACCAGAGGCCCATGTCCCGTAGGTCTGCGGGCCGTAGTCACGGTCGAGGAAGGTGCCGATATTTTGGTCGATCTGCCGGTCGACCATGTCGAGAATGATGTCGCGGCCGGGCTCCCCGTCGAGAATCCGCTGGCGGAAGCCGTAGACCCGTTTTCGTTGCTCGTCCATCACTTCGTCGTATTCGAGCAGGTTTTTACGGACCTCAAAGTTGCGTTCCTCGACCTTTTTCTGGGCAGCCTCGACCCGGCGGGTCACCATCCGGCTCTCGATCGCCTCGCCATCCTGCATGCCAAGCCGGGTGAGGACGTTCTTCACCCACTCGCCGGCGAAGATCCGCATCAGATCGTCTTCGAGCGAGAGGAAAAATCGGCTCGACCCAGGATCCCCCTGCCGGCCGCAGCGGCCGCGGAGCTGCAGGTCGATTCGGCGGGCCTCGTGTCGCTCTGTGCCCACGATCTGCAGGCCGCCCATGCTGCGGACCAGCTCCCCCTCCTCCTTCATGTGCTCGCGAGCCGAGATCTCCGCGACCAGGCTGTCCCACTCCTGCTTGGGCACGTCGAGCCGGGTGGCGTAGGTAGCCTGAAGCGTCGCCCAGGCCAGCGTGTCGGGATTGCCGCCCAGGATGATGTCGGTGCCGCGGCCAGCCATGTTGGTGGCGATGGTGACGGCGCCGAGCCGTCCTGCCTGTGCGATGATCTCGGCCTCCCGTTTGTGCTGCTTGGCGTTGAGCACCTGATGGTCGACGCCCCTCTTCTCGAGCAGGTCGGAGAGCCGTTCGCTCTTCTCGATCGAGACGGTGCCAACGAGCACGGGCAGGCCCTTCCGTTGGACCTCCTTCACCTTGGCGACTGGAACCATTTCGATCGTCGTCCGCTCTCCCCCGGGCTGAGGCTGGGGCTGGAACTCGTGCATGCCGTCGGCTGTCTTGAGGATCGTGCCAATTTTCCAGCTGCCGTCGGTCATGGCGAGCGTGTCCCAGCGGCTGACCCGCTCCACCTCGTCGGCCACGGCGACCCACTTTTCCCGCTCGGTACGGTAGATGACGTCGGGATGATTGAGCCGTTTCATGCCGCGATTGGCCGGGATGGCGATCACGTCGAGTTTGTAGATCTTCCAAAACTCGTTCGCCTCGGTCATGGCGGTGCCGGTCATGCCACCGACCTTCTCATAGAGCTTGAAAAAGTTCTGCAGGGTGACGGTGGCCAGCGTCTGCGACTCCTCCTTGATCTTCACCCCTTCTTTTGCCTCGACCGATTGGTGCAGACCGTCGGACCACTGCCTTCCCGGCATGAGACGGCCGGTAAACTCGTCGACGATCACCACCTCGCCATTCTGCACGACGTAGTTGACGTCCCGCTTGTAGAGATGATGGGCCTTGAGGGAATTGTCGATCAGATGCGGCCACTCCATGTTTCCGGCCGTGTAGAAGCTCTCCACACCGGCGAGCTTCTCGGCGGCTCGCACGCCCTCCTCGGTGAGGGCGACGGTATGCTCCTTCTCCTTCACCTCGTAGTGCCGATCAGCCACCAACTGTCTCGCGATCTGGTCGGACTTCGAGTATTTTGTGACGTCGTCGTGGGCGGGGCCGGAGATGATCAGCGGCGTGCGGGCCTCGTCGATGAGGATGTTGTCCACCTCATCGACGATCGCGAAAGTGAGCGGACCCTGGCTCTGCTGCATGTGCTTGGGAAAGCGATCGTCGCCCCGTGCGGCCATTCGCATATTGTCGCGGAGATAATCGAAGCCGAATTCGTTATTCGTGCCGTAGGTAATGTCGCGGGCATACGATTCCTGCCGCTCCCCCGAATCCATGCCCGACTGGATCGTCCCGACCGTGAGGCCCAGGCCGATGTAGAGCGGCCCCATCCATTCCATATCGCGGCGGGCGAGGTAGTCGTTGACGGTGACGACGTGCACGCCCTTCCCCTCGAGGGCATTGAGATAGGCCGGCAGCGTGGCGACGAGCGTCTTGCCCTCGCCGGTGATCATCTCCGCGATGGCTCCCGAGTGGAGCACCATGCCGCCAATCAGTTGCACGTCGTAGTGCCGCATGCCGAGGAAGCGACGGCCGGCCTCGCGGCAGACCGCAAACGCCTCGACGAGGATGTCGTCGAGGGTTTCCCCGCCGGCGAGCCGCCGCCGAAACTCCGCTGTCTGGCCGCGGAGTTCGGCCTCCGACATGGCCTGGTATTTGGGCTCCAGGGAGTTGATCGCCTCGATTCGGGGCTCCAAACGCCGCAGATACCTCGCATTGGATGACCCGAACAGCCCGGTAATAAACCGTTCCAGTCGGGAGCCGGCGCCGGCGGCCACGTTCGTTAAACCATCCCAGAGGCGTTCAAGCTGTTGCATAGTGAATTGTCGTCCTTTGGGGTGATTGTCGCGGTCTGCCGCCGCATGGGTCAAGGCGACCCCGTCGGCGACCCGCCGGCGACCCCGCCGGCAACCCGGTGCTGTACGCTTGGGAAAAAGTCGTCATAGTGCTCGCTGGCACACTGGCGAACCGGTGTGATCCGAGCCCCCGTGAGTTGGTTCTATGCCGTTGACGCCCGCCGAACCGGGGATGTTCCGCGATGTTTCCGGGCAGTTGCTCTTCCTCGGCACGGGCACGAGCGTGGGCGTGCCCGTGGTCGGCTGCGCCTGCGAAACCTGCCGGAGTGGCGACCCCCGCGACAGTCGGACTCGCACGAGCGTCGTCCTGGGCCTGGCGGGGGGCACGCTGCTCATCGACACCACGCCCGACCTGCGGACCCAACTGATCCGCGAGCGGATTCAGCGGGTCGATGCCGTGCTCTACACGCATGACCACGTCGACCATGTCTACGGCTTCGACGACATCCGGCCGATCTGCTTTGCATCGGGCCGATCGCTGCCGCTCTCCTGCGAGGAACGGGTTGAGCGGCGAATTCGTTCCGCTTTCGACTACGCATTTTCCTCCGAACCGCCAGCGGGCGGCGGTGTGCCCAAGGTCGTGTTCTCGCGGATCGGCCTCGAGCCCTTTCACCTGCTCGGCGAGCGGATCGTGCCGCTGCGGCTCAGGCACGGGCCGTTCGAAGTGCTGGGGTTCCGCTTCGGCACCCTCGCCTACTGCACCGACACAAACGCCATCCCTGACGAGACCTGGCCGTTGCTGGAGGGACTCGACACGCTGATCCTCGATTGTCTTCGGCCGACGCCCCATCCGACGCATTTCTCCCTCCCGGAGGCGCTCGCGGTGGCCGCGAAGGTGAAGGCACGCCGCACGCTTCTGATCCACATGTCGCACGATCTTCCGCATGCGGCCACCCAGGCAGGGCTACCGCCCGGCGTCGAACTGGCCTACGACGGACTGGCCGTGCCTCTCGGGCCAGCCTGAGGCGCGGCGATGGTTCGGGGCATGGGCAGGCCCTTTCGGATCATTCCGAGACGCATACAAGCCCGAATAAAAGCCCGGAGCGTGAGCGATGGGATCATCATGGATGCCGCGTGACGGTTCGGGGTTGCCCATGCCCCGTCGCCGGACGTTCGCTTCGGGCATCCTGCCCTGCGCTCACTCGATGCTGACTGCGCTTCGGCATCCTGCCTGCGACGACCAATCCGCGGCGGATCGGTGCCCGAGCAACGCCGGCTCTCGGGACATGGGCAGCCCCTCACGGATGCCTCCGACTCCTATACAAGCCCGGAGCGTGAGCGATGGGATCATCATGGACGCCGCGTGACCGTACGGGGCATGGGCAGCCCCGAAGCATCGATGTTCGTGTCACTTGAGAGGGAGGCGGCGAAGCCGGAGGGAGTTGGCGATCACCGACAGTGAGGAGAAACTCATCGCCGCTGCGGCCAGCATCGGGCTGGTGACGTGGCCCAGCAGGGGATAGAGCGCACCTGCCGCCACGGGCAACGCCAGCACGTTGTAGAAGAAGGCCAGCCCCAGGTTTTGACGGACGTTGCCCATGGTGGCCTGAGCGAGGTCGACCGCGCGGGGCACCGCCGCAAGGCCGCCAGAGAGCAGCGTGACATCGGCCGTTTCAAGGGCCACGTCGGCTCCTGAGCCCATGGCGATTCCCACGTCGGCCGCTGCGAGCGCCGGGGCATCGTTGACGCCGTCCCCCACAAACACCACGCTCCTGCCCCTTGCCTGTCCGGCCTGCGCTGGCTGCCCGGCCTGCTGATTGCGGATCGCCGTGATCCGTTCGGCCTTCTGCTGTGGCGAGAGGCCGCCGGTCGCCCGGACGAGGCCGACCTTCGCCGCCGCCTGTTCGGCGGCAAGGGGCGTGTCGCCGGAAAGCATCTCAAGCTGGAAGCCGCGTCGGGTGAGGTCGGCGATCACGGCGGCCGCCTCCGGCCGCAGCGGGTCGGCCAGGCCGAAGGAGCCGGCAAAGCGGCCATCGACCGCCACGTGGATCGTCGTCGCCGCGGCTGGTGCGGGAATCGCGTCTGCTGCGATCCCGCGATCGAGGAGCAGGGCGGCATTGCCCACCAGGACCGTCGAGCCCTGCACTCTCCCTACGACACCACGGCCCACGATCGCCTCGACCCCCTCGGGCCGTGTCGTATCGATGCCGGCGGCGGCGGCGGCCTGAGTGAAGGCCCGCCCCAGCGGATGCTCGCTCGATCCCTCCAGGCTGGCTGCCTGGAACAGCAGTCTGCGGAATGGCTCGTGCGCGAGCTTATCCGGGGCCATGGTCACGTCATCGACGATGACCGGACGGCCGTCAGCGGCCATCGCAACGGCCGACACGATCCGCGGCCGGCCCTGCGTCAGCGTGCCTGTCTTGTCGAAGACGATCGTGCCGGCCTGGGCCAGTTTCTCCATCGATTCGGCCGAGCGGGCAAGGATGCCAGCCTTCGCGCCCCGCCCGATGGCCACCGTCATCGCCAGCGGCGTCGCCAGACCAAGCGCGCATGGGCAGGCGATCACGAGCACGCTCACGGCCGACAGGAGCCCCAGTGCCATCCGCGGCGGAGGTCCGATCGCCGACCAGACCAGGAAGGTGAGCAGAGCGATCGCAAGCACGATCGGCACGAAGATGCCGGAGATCCGGTCTGCCAGTTGCTCGATCGGCGCCCGCTTCTCATGCGCCTCGCGAACGAGCCGGGCGATCCGGGCCACGAGCGCCCCATCGGCTGCCGTTTCCGCCTCGACGACGATTCCCCCGGAGCCGTTGATCGCGCCGCCGAGCACGCGGTCACCGACCGTCCGCGTGACGGGCATTGGCTCGCCGGTGAGCAGCGATTCGTCACAGGCGGTCGTGCCCTCTCGAATGAGGGCATCGGTGGGAATCCGGCCACCGGGCCTCACCCGGAGCAGGTCGCCCTTCTGCACCATGGCCAGCGGGATCGTTTCGCCTCCCGGCTCACGCTCGGCCGTGGGAGGGGATAGGTCCATGAGCGCACGGATGGCGGCCGTCGTGCCGCGGCGGGCCCGGCTCTCGAGCAGTTGGCCGAGCAGCACAAGCACCACAATCATGCCGGCCGATTCGAAGAACACCTCCACGCTGCCGTCGGCCCGGCGAAACGCGTCGGGAAAGATGCCCGGAGCGACGGTGGCGACGGTACTCACCCCCCAGGCAACGAGCACGCCGAGGCTGATCAGCGAAAACATCGTGGGCCGTCCTCGACGGAAGCCCGCGAGGCCGCCGGAGAGAATCGGCCATCCGCCCCAGAAGACGATCGGCGTCGCCACGAGCAGTTGCAGCCAATTGCCAGCCTGGCCGGTGAGCCATTCTGGGAGCAGGCCGCCGTGTGTACCGTCTCCTGCTCCCTGCCCGGCATGCCCGGCATACCCGCCGTGCCCGATCATGCCCAGCATCGCCACGGCCATGAGGATCGTGGCGAGCACACCGCAGACGACGAGCCGTCGCAGGTCGTGGCTGCTGGCCTGTGCCGCGCCGGCCTCCTGTCCGATCGGTTCGAGCGGCATCCCGCAGATGCTGCAGCTGCCGGGCGAACCGCTCGTCACCTGCGGGTGCATCGGGCATCGCCAGCCGAATTCCCCGGCAGCCGCCTTGGCGCAGCAGGGCTTGATGACCGGAGGCTCGGGGGCGGGCTGAATGACGTCGAGTTGCATGGGGTGTTGTTAGTGCGTGGTGGCGAGGCGATCGAGCAAGCGGGCTGCGGCGCCGGAATCGATCGCAGCCTCGGCGGTTTCCCGGGCCGCCGGCAGATCGGTGGCCCGGCCCGCCGCCCAGAGCACGGCGGCGGCATTGAGTACGACGACATCGCGGCGAGGCCCCTGCGCGCCCGCGAGTACGTCGCGGATCGCTGCGGCGCTTTCCGCAGGGCCGGCCACCGAGAGTTCCTCGAGACGTGCAGCCGGCTGCGTCGCGATGCCAAAGTCTTCGGGCGTCCACCGTAAATGGGTGGTCGTGCCCGCTGACACGTCGATGACATCGGTAGGACCAAACAGACTGATCTCGTCGAAGACTTTTGTGTTCGTGTCGTCACCGACATGGCCCGAGACGACGAGTGTGCGTTTCGCGCCCAGAAGCCGAGCAGCTTCGGCCAGCGGCTCCCGTGCAGCAGCCCGGCCGACACCGATCACCTGCACCGTCGCGCCGGCGGGATTGCAGAGCGGACCGACCAGGTTGAACACGGTCGGCCTCCCAAGCGACCGCCGCAGCGGCCCCACGCGGGCCATCGCCGGATGATGCACCGGCGCGAGGCAGAAGCAGATGCCCGCATCGTCGAGTTGCCGTGAGGACGTCTCGGGCGGCACTCCGACCGCGACGCCCAGCTGCTCGAGCACGTCGGCCGAACCGGTGCGGCTGGTCACCGCCCGGTTGCCGTGCTTGGCCACCGGCAGCCCAGCCGCTGCCGCGACGAGCGCCGCGGCGGTCGAGATATTGAACGAACCGCACCCATCACCGCCCGTGCCGCAGGTGTCGGCCACGACCGCGTGCCTGGTACGGACCGGAAGCATCCGGCCGCGCAGGGCTTCGGCCACGCCGGCGATCTCGTCGGCCGACTCGCCGAGGTCGGCCAGCACCAGCAGCCACTGGCCAAAAAGATCGAGGTCAACCGATCCTGCCAAGACGCCGTCGATAAGGTGCCGCGTCTCCTCCCGGCCGGTGTGGTGCCCCCTCCGCAGGCGTTCGAGGGAGGCGAGAACGTCGGGTGTGTCTGTCGGTTGAACCATGGAAATCTCACGGGCACGATCGGAGGCGACCGGGTGGACGGCATGGACCGCCCTTTTCGGCTACGATTTAGTTCAGAAGCATTCCTCCCCCAGCCTACTCCAGGGATGGGGAGCCCGCGTAGCCAAGCACCATGGCACCATTCTCCACCATGCCTGTCACACCGCCCCGCAAGGTGATCCTGGATCTTGACCCTGGGATCGACGATGCCGTGGCACTGACCATGGCCCTCTTCGATCCGCGGCTGGATGTCTTGGCGGTCACGGCCTGCGGTGGCAATGTCATGCCCGAGCAGGCCACCGGCAACCTTCAGGCGCTCGTTGCCTACCTCGATCCGCCGCGGTTGCCGAGGATCGGCATCGCCCCCACCGACACGGGCTTGCCCGAGAAGCCCTTTACCATGCACGGCGGCGACGGGCTCGGCGGCATCGATCTGCCGCGGGCCCAACTGCACGGCGGGCATGTGTCGGAGAAGGTGATGTGGGAAACGATCCGCGGCAATCCGCGGGAGATCACGATCATCGCTCTGGGGCCGCTCACGAATCTTTCGAGGCTGCTGCGACGTGATCCATCGATCGCCGAGATCATCGACCGGGTGATCATCGCCGGCGGCACGGTGCACGGCGGCGGCAACGTCACGCCGGTTGCCGATCTCAACTTCTACTGCGATCCTCTGGCGGCCCGGCACGTGGTCCGTGAGCCGCTCACGAAGTCGATCGTGCCGCTGGAGACCACGGGCCAGGTCATGCTCGACTTTGATTTCCTCGAACAGCTTCCGGACGAGAGTTCGCGTGCAGGCCTGCTCCTTCGGCGGATGCTGCCGCACACCTTCCGGGCCCATCGGCAACTGCTCGGCAGCGAGGGCGTGTGGATGCACGACGTCGTTGCGCTCGTGGCGGCGACGAATCCGGAGCTCTTCGAGCGGACGGCCATCGTGGCCGACGTGGAGACGGCCGGCGATCTCACCTCCGGCATGCTGGTGATCGACCGACGGCAGGTCCGCCAGCAGCGGCCGAATGCCGACTTGTTCATCAACTGCGACGTGCCGGCGGTGAAGGACTGCATCCTCCGATCACTCGCCACCGCCGCGGCGACATAAATCTCCCCCGAATCCTGGCTTGGCCGCCACGGGGGACACGGACAAGATGCAATCTTGCCGCCACGAGGGCGGACACGGACAAGATGAAATCTTGCCGCCACGGGGGGACACGGACACGATGAAATTGTGCCGCCACGGGGGCACGCCGCACTTGTTGCGCGTGGTTACTGCCCTTCGAACTGCTCGCGGCTGGCAACCGGCATCCTGAGGGTGATCCGCTCGCCGTGGCGAAAAACGGTGAGCGTGACCGTGGTGGTGGTGGGCGTCACGCTCACCAGGCTCACCAGATGGTCATCGTCTTCGATCGCGACGCCATCCACCGTCAGGATCACGTCGTCGGCCTGAATGCCAGCGACGTCGGCAGGGGAACCCTTCGTGACTGCCGACACGTGCGCTCCGACGGCCCGCACCATGCCCAGCCGATATGCCACCTTCTGCGTGAAGACCCGGTCGAGCGTGACGCCCAAATACGCCCGCGATACCGAGCCCGTTTCCACCAGTTGCCGGGTCACGAACATCACCATCGAGATCGGGATCGCGAAACCGATCCCCTCGCTGCCACCGGAGTTGCTGGCAATGGCCGTGTTGAGACCGACGACTTCTCCCCGCAGGTTGACCAGCGGGCCACCGCTGTTGCCCGGATTGATCGCGGCGTCGGTCTGGATGAAGTCCTGGAACTTCACGCCCCCCTCACCCAGATCGAGATCGCGGCGGCCCTTTGCCGAAACAATGCCGAGCGTCACCGAATGTGACAGGCCGAACGGACTGCCGATCGCCAGCACCGTGTCGCCGATCTGCAGGGGATCGCCATTTGCGAGGCGGGCCGTCTCGAGATCATCGCCCTCGATCTCCATGACAGCGATATCGGTCAGCGGGTCAGACCAGAGCCGTGTCGGCCGGATCTCCCGGCCGCCATCGAGACGGATCGTGATGTTGTCGAGTTCCGCGCGGTTGACGACGTGACGGTTGGTAATCACCACCGTTCGCCCCGCGACCGTCGCGATCACGCCCGATCCCGCCTCGTCTTCGCTCGCCTTGCCATTCTTGGGCCGCAGTGCCGGCTTCTTGGCATCGATGTGAACGACCGTGGGCTTGAGCAACTGCGCGAGCCGGCGGAGTTGGGCGCCCTGCCGTTCGAGCCCCTCGGCGTCGCGTGCCACCTGTTCGTAGAGCTTGTCACGGTCTGCGGTCGACAGTCGGGCCTCCCGCATGGGATCGATTCGTCCGTTGCTCCCGGCCGCCGGCCGCTCGATCGGGGCGAGCCGAACGGGCGGCTCCGACCGGACTGTCGCCGCCGCGCCGGTCGGGGGCTCGTCGGCGACAGAGCCGTGCATGGCCCCGAGCATCGCA
>JBIIFB010000174.1:0-7600 GCA_044237545.1 Pirellulales bacterium | reverse complement strand
TGCCACGGTTGCGGGCGAGATACGGATCGCGGCGAGGCTCGGCTAACAGCGTCGCCCGCGGCTCGGCCCGCACGATCTCCGCCGATCGATCGGTCGAGCCGTTATCGATCAGGATCCACTCGACAAGCGCGGGGTCGATCGACTGCGACCGTAGCGCGGCCAAACACTTCGGCAGCCATCGTTCCTCATTGAGGAAGGGAACGATCACCGAGAACAAGGGACGATCCGCAGCGGGATTTCGTTCGTGCGAATGAAGTGTCATCGGCTGAGGAGTATACCAACGATAAAGCAACAATTCTTCTGTAAATCGCGGCTTTCAGAGGCGGTTCATCTGCGTTCCATGTTCAGGTAAGACCGTTCAGTTTCCCAGTCGTCGCTGATTTCACTGAGGACTGCCGAGACCAGCCTCAGCAGTGAAGCCTCGTTGGGGAACAGGGTGGCGACACGGGTACGGCGAATGATCGCCTTGTTGAGTCGTTCGAGACCATTGTTGGTTCGCAGCCTCTTGCGGTGAGCCACCGATCGGCTTCGACGCGATCGTCGGCGTTGTAGATACGCCTGATGACCAGCTTGACGCCGTGAATGCCTCGTTCCTGAAGGCTCCTGAAGGAACTTCCGCCAGTGAGTCTCTGTCTCACTCATAGCGACACTGCAGTCGAGGACAGACCGTTTGCCAGGCTCTTGGGGTAGAAGGGCCGCCCGTCCTCGTCGTGGTAGTCGCGGGTCTGCGGAATTCGCAGATGCACCTCGCCCGCCCGGGCGTGGATGGTCTTCGGCTTGAATACGTTGGCGTAGCCTTGACGGTCGGCCGCTCGCGGATGACACTCGGCTTGGGCGGCTGCTCCCGCTCGATCTGCATGGCAAGGTTCATGATGATGGTGAGGGCGTTCGCCATCGCGCCAGGGCCGCGCTCGATGAGTAGCGTCATGACATGATCAAGCACCGGCACATCTTTTTGGTGGGTACTCGCCGGTTCCATCTTGGTGAGGTGACACTTCCAAGAAAACCTCGACTTCCTGCCTCTTCACACTGGCGGCCGGTATGGGTATCCCCTTGGCAGCGGCTACGCTCGCTTCAGTCAGGGCGGTACCGGTGATTTATGGAAGATATGTTGCTTTATCCACAATGAGTGACCCAATCATGACATTCAAAACGAGAGACTTTGTGAAAAGAGTTCTCGCCCCAATCTTAAGAATGTGGCACTTCAAGAGAATAAATAACTTCTATGTGTTAAGAAAACCTCCAAAGTACCTTGAGGCTTACCACAGCTATTGCTCGGAACTTATGCAGGAGTCGCTGCGACATTCGCGTCAGAAAGAAATCTATTTCTTAATAACGTGTGAATTTACTCCGCTCATGCCCCGAGGTGCAAAGTATGTGTTGATTCAATTCGAGCATGCAATCGTAAGTTCTGACTACGTGTCACAACGAATCGAGATTCTAGAAAATGTGACAGACGGACCTTACGTGGGGAAGTATTCTGTTCGTTTAATCGGCAACACTCAAGATTATCGCAACGCATTTGCTATTATTGATTATTCAAAAGCCAATATTGCGCATGTGAGTAACTCGCCACTGTCAGATCTATACTCCACAAAAGTCATATATATAGCGCCAGTATTTACTGAGCTGAATGAGCGATGGTTATTCAGTTCTCAGCAGCGAACGGCAGTGACCATGTTTGGGAATCCAGGGGCAGGTAGACGGAAGTCATTCTTGGAGAGTATGAGGATGGGAGGAATCCAGGTCAGTAATCTCATGGGAGACTATTTAAACTATTTTGCAATGTTTAAAGAATACGGGATTCTCATCAATGTGCACCAGACAGATAAACACCATACTTTGGAAGAGTTAAGACTTCTGCCGGCATTGGCGAGTGGATTGAGGGTTATCTCTGAGGAAAGCCCATACCTAGAAGTGATACCATATGCTGAGTTTATAATATTCGCTGCGATTTCTGAGTTAGCAGATAGAGTAATTCAATTACAGCGGACTCAGGATGGAGATCAAGAGGGAAGCGTAGTGCGACAGAGGTTCTGTGATCTTTACACGAAGTTGCAAGAGGAAAACAGAGTCAATATGCAGGCGGCACTTCATCCTCTAGCTGAAACGCTCTATGCCAATGATAGATGAGACACCTGCCTTTCCCCTGTTAGAGTAGAGCGCCAGGAGGACAGGAGATTGAGAACCGGAGGATGTTGAGTACCCAAGAGGCAGTGGTGGCCAGAACTGAAGGAGGGCCTGCTCGTCTATCTCGACGATGGCCTGATGCCGATCGACAACAACGCTGGGCAAATGCAGCCGAACGTAAACCTTTCGTCGATCTCCACGGCCGTGTTCACAATGAGTTTCCAATCTGGAATCCGCTTGTTCGCCAGTGCCTTCTGCGGGCAACGCTCAAAGTAGCTACCCTGATATCCGTTTCAACGCATTCGTACTCGTGCGAAAAGATTCGAGGCGACCTTCAGCCTCTCTCTTGTGAGGCATCATGAACCGTGCTCGAGCCTTTCTTTGCGATGCGCTCGCCTTGGCGAGATGCCACGACTCGTGCCATGCCAACATTGGTATGCCGCCATCCGCTCACTCATCCAGCGTGTTCCTTTGCCGACCGCCCCCGAGCCGTCGCGGCGCTCACGAAGATTTTTCTTGCTGAGATCGAGCGGCTCCTGCTCGCGGCGTCAGGCGGGACCCCTGATGCCGAGACACCGCGAGCGTCCCGCCCGCGACTCGGCGGCATCTCCTTCCTGCACCGCTTCGGCTCGGCGCTCAACCACCACGTGCACCTGCACGCCTGCGTCACCGACGGTGTCTTCGTGCCGGCTGCCGACCATGCAGGGTGTGACGCACTGCCGACGTTCCTGCCAGCCCGGCCGATTACCCCGAGCGATCTGGCCTCGCTCACCGAGCGGGTGCGGCGCCGCGTCGTGCGGTGGTTCTGCATGCAGCGCCTGCTCGATGCCGCTGCCGCTGCCGACATGCTCGCCTGGGTGAACAGCGGGTTCTCGGTCGACGCGAGTGTCCGAATCACGCTCCTCGACCGCGACGTGCCGAGCTATTTCCAGAGTCTCGAACACTTGCTGCGGTATTGCGCACGGCCGCCCTTTGCGCTGGAACGGCTCTCCGTGATCCGCGACGCCGACGGCCGCATCATCCGCATCCGCTACGTGCTGCCGAGACATAAGGCGGCCAACTGGGTCGGACCCAGTCGCAGCCGCAAGTCCACTCGGCCGGGCGCCAATGGCGTCGTCGACCTCTCGCCTTTTGAGTTTCTCGACCGGCTCACCGATCTCGTGCCGCCGCCGCGCGAGCACCGGCGCAGGTATCACGGGGTGTTTGCGCCGAATCACAAGCTCAGGCGGGCCGTCACGTCGCTGGCGATCGGGAACGTCGGAAAGCGCCAAGAGGCGGTGACCGGCGGGCATGGGGGCGACGATCACGCCACGGAAGGCTGCTGCGACGCGCATCAAAAGCTCCGCTCGCACGACACCTCACGGATTGCGTGGGCGAAACTGATGGCCCGGGTGGGGGAGGAGTTTCCGCTCGAGTGCCCAGCGTGCGGCGGCGACATCCGCCTGATCGCCTTCATCACCGAGCCGGGCCCGATCCGGAAGATTCTCACACACCTCGGCGAACCACTCCAGCCACCACCAGTGGCGCCGGCCCGTGGCCCGCCCACCGACTGGGGCGAGCTCGTCCAGGTTCACGATGACCGTGACGTCCTTCAATCATCGTCCGACGAGATGCCCGCCATCGACATCCACAGCCCCTGACCGCTGCCACGTGCCAGGTCACGACAAAGCCGCCAGACTCGGAGAGACTCCGCGCCGACACGAGAAAAACGCCACTTCGGAGGGGAAGGCGGACGACCCCGGGAACCGCTTTCCGGGCCGGGGCAGGCTCGGGAGGCGGGAGCAACCCGCTCACGAGCCGCTCATCCTTCGGGCAACGCTTGGGGAAGTGCCATTGACCGGGCTATTCTTACCTCGCGACCTGTCAGGTGCGTCGTTGGCGGCGGCTCTGGAGTCGCTTGGATACCATGTCACGCGGCAGAAGGGCTCCCATATTCGGCTCACGACTCTTGAGAACGGCGAACATCATCTAACGATTCCGAATCATGATCCGCTGCGGCTGAGAACTCTGAGCGGAATCCTCAAGGCCGTAGCTGATCATGTGGGCATGTCGAAAGATGAAGTCGCTGAAAAACTTTTCGACTGAGCGTGGATTCGAATACGGTCGAGATCGAATCCCAGTCAAGAGGTCGCAGGTTCAAATCCTGTTGCCCCGACTTGCCTTGTATAACCGTCCGGTCTCGGATGGTTGGCGAGGTGTTTGACGATCGGCCGGTGAGGGTCGCACGCCGCCCCGCGACGTGCGTCTCGCTCCGGTCGATCCGCCCTTCCGATTGGAAGGGACTTTCTTGCTGCCCGCAGCGGAGCCAGTGGCTTCGTCGGGGTGTTCTTTCTGGCGGTGGTCTTGGCCGTCGCTACGATCGTCCTGATGCTCATCGTCCGCCTGCTCCGGCAGGCCGCCGACCAGCGGGCGGCCGCTGCTGTTGCGGAGCGTGCAGGGCACGCGGCTGATTGCCGAAGGCAACGATGCCGCCCTGGAGAATGCGGGCAGGGCGGTTGTTTCGATGTCCCTCGCGGAACGTGAGCCCGATGCGGATGCCGAGGTCCTGAACGAGGCGGTTCAGCTCCTCGCGGGCCGCCGGATTGCCACAGACGGTTTCGATCCGATCCATGAGGGCCAAGGCCTTTTGGACCTCCGCCTCGACGCTCGTCGGCAGTTCGCGGGGCGGCATCCGCTTCTCGAGATCAGCGAGTGACTTCTCCGCCCCGGCGAGCTCGGCCTGCAGTTCGCGGAACCCCGCTCGCAGGGCGGTCCGGATGTTCTCGTCATCCTCTTCGAGGATTTGCTTCGGGGCTTGGGCCACCTTCTGCCGCAGCCGCTCGACCCGGCCGAGTACCTCCTGTCGGATCGCCTCGTCCAGAGTTGCCGGAGCGTTTTGCATCTCCCTAATGCGAGCTTCAACGGCCGCACGCAAATTGTCTTTCCCAGCCGCCCGCTGCATCAAGGTCACGAGAGTCCGCGCCGTGAACTGAAGGAGGGCCTCGCCGTCGATGTTGTTGTGGTGGCACTTCGTGCCCTGCGTCTTCGTGTAGATGCTGCAGCGATACATCGGCCGACCAGCACCGCGGTCCTTCCGCACAGCGCCGTGCATTATGCCGCCGCAGCCACAGGTCAGGTCGAACACGCACGGCGTCAGCGGGTAAGCCGCCGGGTCGTGAGCCTTGCGCTTGCCGCGTTGGGAGCTGCCGCGGCCCTTGAGGTTATCTTGGAGCCGGTGCCAGCGATCCGGGTCGAACTGCGCAGCGAAGCCTGCCGCGGCCCGGATGCGGTCTGAGACGTCGTTCTCGATCGTCTTGCCAGAGCCAACCAGGAGGAGTTCGTCTTCAGTGACAGGACGGAAGCCGGTCGCTTGAACGCGGTAATGCACGCCTTCGGAATAGCGGCCGTATTCCTTCACTCCGATGATGATCTGATCCGTGGTGAGAGCGTGGACGGTGCTCTCGTGCCACTTTCCGGACACCTCGTGCTCAACGCCGTCGTCGTGACGCTTGCGGCCGGCGTCTCGCGTGGGGATGCCGAGCTCGTTGAGTCGTTGGGTAACACGCTTCGTGCTCCAACCGCCTTCATCCGCTCCGCGGACCCCATGGCGGTGGTGGGCGATCAAGGTTATCGACGAAATAATGTCCTTGGGTTCATGTCCAAGGCCAATGTCTGCTCATGCGGGCTGCCACGCGGTCTATCGTTAACCGGTCAGCGGCCTGCCAAGGCGAGGACGATATTGCGCACATCCTTGATCAGATTGTCGCGGCGATTCGTGGGGTGTGGCGTTGCCGAAGTGCCAGAAACTCCTCGGACGAATGGCGTAGGAAAGAGTGTGTTTCGGTAAAGTGGCATGCCGCGGATCGACGTGAAGAACCGATGCTCGAGATACTGAACGTTGTCTTCGTCGACGGCCAGGTGGCAGTCGCGCAGGTAAGAGTTATAGAAAGCTTTGCTGCAAATGTAGAAGCGTGTGTCAACATACGTCGGTATGAAACCACCAGCTAAATTAAAAGCAGCGGTGCCGTTGTAGTGGCGTAGGCAAGACGTTGCGTTCGTGACCCACAATTTTGATGTGCACTTGGCAAAGGAATCTGTCTCAGCCAAAAGCCTGCTGTGATTCAGGGCGTAGTCAACAATTTGACCTTCGCCATATCCTTGGCCGAGTTGCTTGACAAGTGCTGCGTCGTTCTGAAAGCAGAGCGACTCGAAGGCAATTTCTGCATTGCCAGTGTCGATCAATTCGTTCAGATGGGGAGTCATGTCGAAACCGGTTCCGTCACAGACGACGATTCGCCGAAAGACACGGAGTGACATCCATTCCCTGAGCCCCTCGAGAGTGAGACGCAACCGCTCATTACTGCTTCGAAGTTTTGTTCGCACTGCGTGGACATTGATGGCGGACGTGATGATCAGTGGGATATCCGTGGTCGGGGCTGTCATTCGAGATCCCTTGAAGCCAGATTGCGTTCGTGCAGTCCATACAGTGGTAACAGCAAGCAACCGTTTTTAATACGCCTGGTCTGAGCACGTCAATGAGTATGCGGCGACTGTGGAAGGTGTTCCGAAAGCTGATGTGCCAGCTCAGAGGGTGCCTCGCAATCGATGGAGAGAGTGTCGCGATGTGTTGGCTATGACGATGCGGTCGTGTATGCTATCGCGTTATTTACCGGCGGTCTCAACGGTAGTACCGCCTGGTGTTGCTCTGGGATTGTTGCATCGCCTATGACTTCTCCGATCGTCACCGTGCTGCTGCCTGTCTACAACGGCGAGCGATATCTCCGCGAGGCAGTCGAGAGCATTCTCACGCAGACGCTCGAATCGTTTGAGCTGCTCATAGTCGACGATGGCTCAACGGACGGCACCGAGGCGATCTGTCGGTCGTTTACCGACCCGCGGCTCCGCGTGCATCGCTATGGAAAAAATGCCGGTCTTATCTTCGCACTCAATGCCGGTATCGATCTGATTCGGACGAAGTACGTGGCCCGCATGGATGCCGACGATGTCGCCTTGCCAAGCCGGCTGGCCCGTCAGGTCGCGTTTTTGGAGTCGCGGCCGGATATCGCAGCCTGCGGCTGCTGGCTCGTCGAACTTGTCGACGGACGATTGCGGGACGTCATGCGGCGACCGACCGGTGAGTATCTGCGGCAGACCGCGTGGCGACCGGTCCCGATATTCAACCCGACTGCCTGCCTGAGAACCGAGGTGCTCAGAGAGCTTCGCTACCGCGCCGACTTCCCTCATGCGGAAGACTACGACTTCTGGCTGCGTCTATGCCGGCAGCATCGGATCGACAACGTGCCGGCGGTCCTGCTCCATTATCGGATTCATCAGGCCAGCGTCAGTCGCACGTACCGTTCCACGCAACTGATGAATTCATGGCGGACATTTCGGGAGCATTTTCCCGCCATCGACGTCGCGCTTGAGGATTTCGAGACGCTCACGGGGGTGTCGTGCGAGGCCCCTCCGCTCACGCGGATGCAGCTCAAGC
>JBIIFB010000173.1:0-7621 GCA_044237545.1 Pirellulales bacterium | reverse complement strand
GCCCTTGCCCTGATCCTCTGCCTTCTCATAGTCGGCCGTCACCTTCTCGACCCCACGGAGTTCGTACTTGCCGCAGTAATCATCAGACGAATAGAAGGCCCCCTTCTCGCCGACGACCAGCACGCCGCTATCGGAAACCTTGTCGATTCCCCACTTCGCGAAGACCTCCGCGGGCGGCTTGTTGCCCTTGCGGTCGTACCACCAGAATGGAATCGCCGGCCGCTCGGCGGTCGCGGGAAACTCGAACTTGATGATTGAGCTGGCCGGGAAGCTGTCGAAATCGTGGCCCGTGGTCTTCGCGGTCACGGAGATCGGATCGCGGAGCCCGCACGCGGCGAAGGGCACTGTCAGTTGGTGGCAGGCCATGTCGCCGAGCGCGCCGGTTCCGAAGTCCCACCAGCCGCGGTGCTGGAAGGCATGGTAGAGCCCCGGCCAATACTCACGTGCCGGCGCGACTCCGAGCCAGTTTTTCCAGTCCAGCCGCTCGAGCGCCTTACCGATCTCTTGTTGCTTCTTCTGGATCAGGCCGGCGACGATCTCGGCGACCTCCTCGGCAGTGGTCGTGGCATCCTCCTCCTCGTCCACCTGCTTCAGCGCTTCGAGCTGATACTTCCGGACGTTCATCCGCCGACCTGGTCCCTGCGCCCAGACGGGCCGGTTCGACCAGCAATAGACCTCCTTGAGCGGGCCTAGCACGCCGGATTGAATCTGCGCGATCGCTTCACGGGAGGAATCGAGCGCCGTGCCCTGATTGCCCATCTGGGTGCAGACGCCAGCCTCCTGGGCGACCTTTGCCAGAAGCCTCGCCTCGTAGATCGTGCGGGTCAGCGGTTTCTGGGTGTAGCAGCTGATTCCCAACCGCATCGCGTCGAGCGTAGCCGGAGCATGCATGTGGTCGGGCGTGCTGATCGTGCAGATGTCGATTTTCTTGCCGTACTTGGCGAGCAATTCCCGGTAGTCGGTAAAACGCTCAGCGTCTTTAAACCGCTCGGAGCCCCCCTTTTTCTCGAGCGTCGTGCGATCCACGTCGCAGATCGCGACCACGTTGCCGAAGAGCGCAGCGTTGTCGGAATCGCTGCCCCCTTTGCCGCCAACGCCGATGCAGGCGATGTTCAACTGCTCCCCGGCAGATTGGCTCAGGGCCTGACGGCCGCCGGCGGCCACGAAATAGCCGGCACCGGCCATGGAAGCGGTCTGCAAAAAGCCGCGGCGTGTGGTTGCGGACATATGGTCTCCTGACTCACTCATGGAAGCCCGACGGAAGGCCCGACCCGGTTGAGCTATCGTAATCAGTCAAACGACTGGCGGATAGCCTTCGCGGGGCGGGTCGAATTGGCACATTGCGAGGTTTCTGCTGGCTGTTTGACTCCCCCCGCCAAGAGCGGTATCACGACAGTCTTGCACGATGCCCTGATCGCTCCATCGCACCCGTTCGCGGAGATACCGAACATGATCCTGGGAAAGCTCTGGAAGGCGCTTGCCGCGCAGATGAATAAGGTTGCCAACTACTTTTGGACGGCCGATCCGGTCGCCCAGCTGCAGTATGAATATGACAAGGCGGTCGATCAGATGAAGGAGGGCCGGGAAGGGCTCGAACAGTACAGGGCTCTCGTGGAGCGGGTGCTCCGCCAGGTGAACAGCTGTCGCGAGCACGTCTCGTCGCTGGAGGCCCGCGTCAAGGCCTACCTGCAGGCTGGGGAGCGGGAGACCGCGTCGAGGTTTGCCCTGGAACTCCAAAAGGCGAAGAAAGATCTCGCCGAAAACGAGGCCCAGCTCAAGCTGCACGAGACCGCCTACGAAAATAACGTGACCAAGGTCAAGCATGCCACGAAGAAGCTCGGCGATCTCAAGTTCAAGATCCAGAAATACGACGCCGACCTGAAACTCTCCCGCGCGGAGGCCGAACTCGCCAAGCTTGCCAACAGCTTCAATTTCGACATCACCACCGACTTCGGGCAGATCGAGGATGTCATTCAGGACAAGATCGGCCTGAATCGGGCTAAGGTGCGGGTCGCGGCCGATCTCTCCGGTGAGGGGCTCGACAAGATCAAGGCCGAGGCAGCCGTCGAGAAGAACATCGCCGATCAGGCGCTTCGGGAGTTTGAAATCGAGATGGGCATGGTGACGCCCGAAACGGCCGGAGTGAGGGCCGATGACAAGGAACTGGGCACCGAACGAACCCGGCAGACGGCGGGTTGAGCGGCTGCCGAGGCGAGCCTCCCGCTCGACCCCAGACCGTTTTGTGTGAACCGAGGAGTATGAACCGAGGAGTTGCCGCCGGTGACAGACATAGCTCCGACAGCTGACCCGTCGCGTGGATTGACTGAGGCAGAAAGGGCCGTTGGGCAGCCACAGTCTGCGCCGCAGTTGGGAACGGCTTCGGTCGCGGGGCCGTCGGCCGCGCTGCCGGATTGGTGTCCGCCGTGGGCCGAACGCCTTGGCGACGCCTATCTCTCCGGGACGAGTTGCGTGTTCATGCTGCATGGCAACGTCCGCGATCTCGTGCCGCTCGGTCCCCCCGCCGCCCAACCGGCCGCAGGCTGGGGCACCGCCCCGGATTTCCTCGCGAGGGAGCTTTTTGGCCGTTGGGACATTGTGCTGGCCTACGATGTCGGCAAGGGACTGCGGCCGCTGGCCGGCCCTGATCCGGTTCGCCTGCGGGCCATGGTGCAGTGGCTGACCGAACGCCTCGGCAACGCGGCCAGCTGGCCCCGTGATCCCGATCAGGCGATCGCGGCGATCGACGCCCTGCTCGAACGCAACCTCATCGATCCGCCCGAACAACGGAAGCGGATCGCCGTCGTGCTCGACTACGGACAGTATCTCGCTCCGGCCGGGGATGCGGCCTCAAGCGTTCGGTCCGGCGCCGGCAGGCTGGTGCGGATCCTGGGCTGGGCGACCAATCCACTGCTGCGGCGGGTCAACGTGGCGATTGTGCTGCTCACCGACAGCCTCGCGGAGATGCACCCGCGGCTTGTCACCAACCCGGCGGTGACGACGATCAATGTGCCGCTGCCCGATGCGCAGGAGCGGGAGCGATTTGCCCTGTTCACTGCGGCGGCGGCTGGCATGCCCGCTGACCGAATGGATGCCGTGAACCGCACGGCCGCCGTCGCCGGCGGACTCACGCTCGAAAGCCTGCGGGCGGTGATCACGATGTCTGCCCGGGATGGCACCCCGCCCGACGGACCGGAATTCGCCGCCAAGAAAAAAGACCTCATTGAGCGGTCATGCCAGGGACTGGTCGAATTCATCCAGCCACGGCTCACGCTCGACGCAGTCGCCGGCCATGCCGAGGCCAAGAACAGGCTTGAGACCGATGCCCGCGCCATCAAGCGGGGCCAGCTCGAGAGTGCCCCGATGGGCTACCTGATCTGCGGCCCGGTCGGCACCGGCAAGAGTTTTATCGCCGAGTGCTATGCGGGCAGCGTCGGCATCCCATGTGCCATGCTCAAAAACTTTCGCAGCAAGTACGTTGGCGAGACGGAGGGCAATCTCGAGCATGCCCTGGATGTGCTCCGCGGGCTGGGACCGGTGGTCGTGGTCATCGACGAGGCTGATGCCGCTCTTGGCAACCGCGAGTCGGGCGGTGACTCCGGCACATCGGCCCGCGTCTTCTCGATGATTGCCAGGCAGATGGGCGATACACGCTACCGCGGCAAGATCATCTGGATGCTGCTCACGAGTCGTCCCGATCTCCTGCCAATCGACCTGAAGCGGCAGGGGCGAGCCGAGGTGCACATTCCACTCTTCTACCCGCACGACCAGGCGGAGATGGATGCGATGTTCACGGCGATGGCCCGCAAGAGCAGGGTCAGGCTCGCGCCGGGCCTGCCAGGGCCGATCGATCTGTCGCTCGGGCTGTCTGGTGCCGACATCGAGAGCGTCGTGCTGGCAGCCAGGCGGAAGGGGCTGGAGCGTGCGGCCGATGCAGGGCAACCCGATCCGGATACCATTTCCGCGGCAGACCTCGAGGCGGCGATCGACGACTTCATGCCCTCTGCCCAGGGGCTCGAAAAGGAGATGCAGGAGATCGCCGCGGTGCTCGAATGCACAGAGAAGCGGTTTCTGCCTGAGCGTTGGCGGGAACAGGTCGGCAAGGCTGGCGGGCGGGCACACCTGCAGGAACGCCTCGCAGCCATCCGCGAGGTGATCGGGTCCTCGTGAGAATCGATAGACTCAAGGCGCTGGCATGTCTTGGAAGCCCGAAGTGGAAGCGAGTGGAAAAGCTGAAGACCAACAGTCGGTCGGGAATCATCTGAAACCGAGCCCAACAAGCTTGGCCAAAAAAGCGAAGCCAAAAAGTAAACCCAGCAAGTAAACCCAGAAAGTAAACTCAGAGGAGAATCCCATCATGGCAAAGGCATCCGCAGGCAAGACCCCGTGGTTTGATGAGGCGAGCGAGGCTCCGATGCTGGCCGAATACGCGAGGAAGCTCGACTCATTTCTCGATGTCGTGGCCGATGGCCGCGTTGAGTCGAAGGAGATCGAGGAGCAGGAACACCGGGTGGTGGCCCTCATGAAGGAAGTCGAACCCCTGCTCTCGCCAGAGGCCCACGAGAAAGTCACCAGGCTGCTCTGCGAGGTGACGGCCTACGACCTCATGAATGCATTTCACATGGCGGGGAAGTCGCGTCCGAGGACCCAGTTCCGGGGTTAGGCCGTCCGGATGCAACTCCTGCATCCGCCTCATGTGGGCGGTCCGTCAACTCGTTCGATTGTCTCCGATTCAGTCACAGATACTCTTTCAGCACAGACCTTTAGCACAGAGGATTTCCATGGCAGGCCAACCCAAGGCCCCGTTTTGGCTCGCAGTATGGATGGTGATTCTGGGGCTTGTCGGCCTCGCAGCCTGGCGGGCCGGGATGCTCGACCAGTTTGGTCTGGGGCGTCCGCCCGTGGCCGGTGGCAACGCGGCGGCCAGGCAGGCGGGGCCTGGTGGACCTGTTGGCGGCGGTGCAGGGGGGAACGGCGGTACAGGAGGCGGCGCGGGGGGCGGTGAGCCAGGGGCGGAGGGAATCCTTTTCGAGGCGGGCGACTCTTCCGTGCCGACAACCGTCAAGGAATACTCGTTCAAGCCGGCCGAGAAATTGCCGCCTGTAAAGGGCACGAGTGCCTACAAGCCGCTCGAAAACGACACGGTGCGGTTTGCACTCAATGTCTGGGCCGGCTGGAGTCCGATCATTCTTGCCAACGATGGCTTCAAGGCAGGCAAGGTCTGGCAGGCACCCGGCGGCAAGCCGTTCAAGATCGAGCTCGTCTTGATCGACAACCCGGTCACGATGAGGGATGCCTATGCTGCCGGCGAGGTGCACATCGGCTGGGCCACGCTCGACATGATCCCGCTGTTCCTCGAGGGGCTCGTCGACCGGACCGGGGCGCCGAAGGACTCCCGGGTGATGCCACGCATCTTCCAGCAGGTCGACTTCTCCAATGGAGGAGACGGCATTGTCGTTCGCGAGGGCATCAAGAACGTCCGCGATTTGGCGGGCAAGAAACTGGCGCTGGCCCAGAATTCCCCCAGTCAATTCTTTGCCCTCAACATGCTCGTGGCCGGGGGGCTGCAGCCCGGTGACGTCGACATGGTCTACACGGACGATGCCTTTCAGGCCGCCGCGGCCTTCAACGCACAGAAGGATCTCGCCGGCTGTGTCTCGTGGGCCCCGGACATCTACAACCTGGAGAAGGCCAAGGGCAACCGAATGCTCGTCACCACCCAGACGGCCAACCGGCTGATTGCCGACGTCTGGTTTGCGCGGGCCGACTTCGCCAAGGACCACCCGGACAAGATCGAGGCGATCGTACGGGGCATCTTCGACTCGATGGAGTCGCTGAAAACCGAGTCGTCGCGGGCGAAAGCCGCCGAACTGATGGCGGCCGGCTACAACATCCCCGCCACCGATACCCTCGCCATGCTCGGCGACGCCCACAGCACCAACTGGGCTGAGAACTATCAGTTCTTCATCAACCGGAACAACCCCGCCAACTTCGAGCGGATCTGGAAGCAGGCCTACTATCTTTACCGCCGAATCGGTGCGATCTCGAATCCGCCCGTGCCATTCGATCAGGTGATGGATTTTTCAGTGATCCAGAAGCTCGGTGCCGAGCCGAAGTATGCGGAGAGCAAGGATGAATACTCCAAGCCGCTGGCCCCGAAGACACTCTCCCAGATCCGGGCCGAGAACGAGGAGATTCTGACCAACACGGTCGTCATTCACTTCTTTCCCAACAGCTGGGATCTCCGCAAGCGGATCGTGCGGCGGATCGACGGCCGGGAGGTCGAGGAGCAGTACGATTCGACGGTCGATCTCGTGCTCGACGAGGTGGGTGGCCTCGCCAAGCAGTTTGGCAACGCGAGGATCGTGATCGAGGGCCACACCGACGGATCGATGAAGGGCCAGGTGCCGGCGTCGATGGTGAAAGAGCTTTCACGGGAACGGGCGGCCTCGGTCAAGGCGGCACTCGTCGAGAAATTCGACTTCGACCAAAACCGCTTTGCAGTCGACGGTATCGGCTGGGAGAAGCCGGCCGACCCCGAGCAACCCGACGACCATGCGAAGAACCGTCGCGTGGAGATCAAGGTCTACTCGGCGGAGAAGGAATGACCACGCAAGAGGCTGCGGAGCCGAAGGCCCCCGGGCCGGTGGGCGATGCAGCTGCGTCGATTCCGGCGACTCCGTCGACCCCGAACACGTCGACCCCGAACACGTCGACCCCGAACATGTCGACCCCGAACACGGCGACCCCGGTGGGGCCGTTGAGGGGTGAAGCGCCCGCAGGCACCGCATTGCTCTGGGGCATCACCTGCGTGGCCTGCGTGCTGGCGGCCTGGTTCATCGCCACGGCGGGCGAGGCAGAGGCCCGCATGACCAGCCCCGCCATGTTGCCAAGCCCTGCCGAGACGCTTCGCGAGCTGCCGAGGGTGTTTGGTGAACGGAAGCTCGTCGCCAACACGATCCGCACGCTGACACGCGTCTGCCTCGGCTTCGGCCTGACCGCCACGATCGGCGTGCCGCTGGGGGTGCTCGCCGCATGCTTTCCGGCAGTGCGGGCCTTTCTCGCGCCGCTGACCGTCTTCGGCCGCAACATCCCGGTGGCGGCACTGATCCCCCTGACGTTTTTTCTGTTCGGGATCGGTGAATTCCAGAAGGTGATGTTTCTCTTCATCGCCAGCGTCGCCTTTGTGGTCAGCGACACGACCGCAGCCGTGCTCGAGGTTCCGCAGCGGTATGTCGATACGGCATTGACGCTCGGCGCTTCGCGGCTGCAGATCATTCTCAAGGTGCTCGTACCGCTGGCTGCACCGGCCATCTTCAATTCGCTTCGGCTGCTCTTCGGCCTCGCATTTGGCTACGTGATGCTCGCGGAACTGGTGAAGTTTGGCAGCGACTCGGGAGGTCTCGGCGATCTCATCAACATGTCGCAGCGGCGGGGTGAACGGGAGCCGATCCTGATCGTGCTCGTGATCATCCCGCTGGTTGCCTATGCCATCGACAGGGCGCTGTGGTGGCTGCAGTGCGACCTCTTTCCACACCGTTACGGTGGCCGTGGCCTGCTGCCAAGGTTTTGCCGCGGCCTGCGGCACGGGTTTGCCGGGCCGGAGGAGGGGACCGCATGAGCG
>JBIIFB010000031.1:0-24625 GCA_044237545.1 Pirellulales bacterium | reverse complement strand
CGGGATACAGACGAGCAGCCGGCGTGCAGGAAGTATTTCATGCACGGCCTCGGGCACTCGCTCGGGCTCGGCGTCCACGACCTCGCGCCGTTCGATGCCACGTTCGAGCCCGGCTGGGTGGTGACGGTCGAGCCGGGGATCTACATCCCGGAGGAGTCGCTGGCGGTGCGGCTCGAGAACGACATCCTCGTCACGCAGGATGGACCGGTCGACCTGGCGGCCCGCGTGCCGCTCGAGCCGGAGGAGATCGAGCACATCATGCAGGGCGGCGCGCGCCGCAACGCCTGACCGGAGTTCGCTGCCATGCATGCTGCCCTGATCGACGCCGCCGTTCAGCTCGCCGCCTCCCTGCAGGAAGAGGCCATGCATCTGCAGTCGTCCGCGGAGCGACGGCAGCAGGCGGAACTCGATCGGATGCTCAGGAATCCGGCCGACAAGGCGACGCTCGTGGAACTGACCGACCAGGCGTTTCGCTCGCATGCCGCGGCCCGCACCGCCGAGCAGTTCACCCACATCCTCGACGTCCAGGGCATCCCCCGGTTTTTCAGCCCGCTCGACCGGGCGCTCCTCCGCGGCTTCCAGACCTTCGGTGACTGGCTCCCCTCGGTCACGGTGCCGCTGGTGAAGGCGCACCTGCAGCACGAGACGGCCAACGTGGTGCTGCCTGCCGAGCCCGAACTCCTTCACGAGCACCTCGCCGCCCGCCGGCAGCAGGGCCTGCGGATGAACCTCAACTTTCTGGGCGAGGCGGTCCTCGGAGAGGACGAGGCCCGGCAACGGCTCGAGCACTATCTGGCGGCATTGCAGTCGCCCGACGTCGAGGTGCTGTCGGTGAAGATCTCCACGATCGACTCGCAGATCTGGCCGATCGCCCGCGAGCAGACGCTCACGCGGCTCTGCGACCGGCTGGAACTGCTCTACCGGGCCGCCGAACATGCGGTCTTCACCCGGCTCGACGGCAGCGGTGTGCCCGAGCGTGTGACCGAGTGTGTGAACAAGTTCGTCTATCTCGACATGGAGGAATACCGCGACTTGTCGCTGACGGCCGAGGCCTTCATGGCCACGCTCTCGCGGCCGGGGCTTGAGAATGTGCGGGCGGGCATCGCGCTGCAGGCCTACGTGCCCGACTCCTTTCGCTGGCAGCGGCGGATCACCGACTGGGCGCGGGCCCGCGTGGCCGCCGGCGGTGGGCCGGTCACGATCCGCATCGTCAAGGGGGCCAACATGGAGATGGAGCGGATCGACGCTGCCCTCCACGACTGGCCGCCGGCGCCATTCCGCACCAAGCTTGAGACCGACGCCAACTACAAGCAGATGCTCGACTATGCCCTCAAGCCCGAGCACCTCGCCGCCGTCGCTGTCGGCATCGCCTCGCACAACCTCTTCGACGTGGCCTATGGGATGGTGCTCGCCCAAGAACGGGGGGCGGGCCAGCGGGTGCAGTTTGAGATGCTCGAGGGCATGGCCAACCACCAGCGGCGTGCGGTCATGACACGGACAAAACAACTCCTCCTCTACGCCCCCGCCTGCCGCAAGGAGGAGTTTCTCAACGCCATCGGCTACCTGATCCGCCGGCTCGACGAGAACACGGGCCCCGAGAATTTTCTGGGGCATGCCTTCCGCCTCACCGTCGGCAGCGACGACTGGAGCCTGCTCGAGCGGGGCTTCCGGGCGTCATTCGCGACGGCGGTGTCCGACCAGCCGCGGCGGACGCAGGATCGGCGGACCGAGACGTTTCCGGCGGCACGTTCCGAAATGCGCTGGCAGGAGTTCGACAACGAGCCCGATACCGATTGGTCGCTCGAACAGAATGCGGCCTGGGCGCAAGCGATTATCGCGGATGCCACCGGCGATGTCGCAATCGCGGCGGTGCCTGTGGTCGTCGCCGGCCGCGAAGTTGCCGGCCATGACGTTGCTGGCCGTGAGACGCGGCCCTGCCTCGATCCATCCCGTTCGGGTGCGATCGTCTGCAGGTATGCGCAGGCGACCGATCGCGAGGTCGACGAGGCGGTGGCCTGCGGTCAGGCCGACGACGACGGCTGGCGGTCGATGTCGGTCGACGAGCGAAGCGGCGTGCTCGGCCGGGCGGCGGTCGAACTGCGGCGCAGCCGGGCCGGCCTGCTCCAGGCGGCGCTCCTGAACGGCGGCAAACTTCTGACGGAGTCCGATCCCGAGGTTTCCGAGGCGGTCGACTTCGTCGAGTTCTACCGGTCGACGGCCCGCTCGTTCTTCACGATCGACGGCCTGCATGCCAAGGGCTGCGGCGTGGTGGTCGTTGTGCCACCGTGGAACTTCCCGATCGCGATCCCCTGCGGCGGCATCGCGGCGGCGCTGGCAGCGGGCAACACGGTGATCCTCAAGCCCTCGTCCGACGCGGTTCTCGTGGCCTGGGAGGTCTGCCAGTGCTTCTGGCGGGCTGGCGTTTCACGAAAGACGCTGCAGTTCCTCCCCTGCGCCGGTTCAGGGCCGGCCGCGCGTCTCGTCGCCCACCCGGATGTCTCGGCCGTGATCCTGACCGGCGGCACCAAGACGGCGGTCACGATGCTCGCCGCCACCCCGACGTTGCGGCTCTCCGCCGAGGCCGGCGGCAAGAATGCGATGATCGTCACGGCGATGAGCGACCGCGAACTGGCGATCAAGCATGTCGTGCATTCGGCCTTCAGCCACGGAGGCCAGAAGTGCTCGGCCACGTCGCTCCTGCTGCTGGAGGCCGAGGTCTACGACGATGCTGAGTTTCAGCGGATGCTTTGCGACGCGGTGGAGAGTCTGCACGTCGATTCGGCACATGCGCTCCACACACGGATCGGCCCGCTCATTCGCCCCCCGGCCGGAGAGCTCGAACAGGCCCTCAAGACGCTCGAGCCCGGGGAGCGTTTTGCCGTCATGCCCCGGCAGATCGGTGGCAATCCAAACCTCTGGTCGCCCGGCGTGAAATACGGCGTGACCCGGGGGAGCGTCACCCACCTGACCGAGTTCTTCGGGCCCCTGCTCGGGGTCATGCGGTTTGAACGGCTGGCCGAGGCGATCGACGTCGTGAACGCCACGGGCTACGGCCTCACCAGCGGTATTCACAGCCTCGACGACCGTGAGATCGAGCAGTGGAAGCGGGGGATCAAGGCCGGCAACCTCTACGTCAACCGCGGCACGACCGGCGCGATTGTCTTGCGGCAGCCCTTTGGCGGCATGGGCCGCTCCTGCATCGGTCCCGGCATCAAGGCGGGCGGACCGAACTACGTCGCCTGCTTCATGGATTTCAGCGACGCGGGAGACGCGGCGGCCGTGCCCGTGGAGATTCGTAACGCCGATCTCGCCGCGGTCGCGGTCCGTCTGCCGATAAGCGTTGAGGGGGCCCGCCTCCGTCGTGCGGTCGCCAGCTATGATCGCATGTGGCATGAGGAGTTTTCCCGCGAGCACGACCATTTCCGGCTGCTCGGCCAGGACAACATCCTCCGTTCCCTGCCGTTTCCGCGGATCACCGTGCGGATCACGCCTGCCGACGAATGGTTCGACGTCGTGGCTCGGGTGGCGGCGGCCCGCGTGACGGGAGCCCGCGTGCTCGCCTCCTTCACCCCCGGCTGCCCGCCGGCATGGCGGGACACGCTCGACGACTGGACCGACTCATGGGCAGGTGGCATCGAACTGCTCGAGCAGCCCGACTCGGCCGTGATTGCATCGCTCGGCGGTGGCGATCTGCGGATCCGGTATGGAGCCCGCGACCGCGTGCCCACAGAGGTCCGCCGGGCCGCGGCGGCCACGGGGCAGTGGATCGCCGATGTGCCGGTGGTCGGGGAGGGAAGAGTTGAACTGCTCTGGTATCTCCGCGAGCAGAGCATCTCCCACGATTACCACCGTTACGGCAACCTCGGCCGGCGGGCGGCGGAGCCGCGGCGGCCACTCCGCGGAGAGACCGTGGTGGGGGCGTCTGCGGCCTCGCGGGCAGATGGCCGGTTGCCGTCGCTCTCTTGAGGCGATTCGCCGGCAGGCGATTCTCCAGCAGGCATCGGTTCGGCAGGGTTCGGTGCAGCAGGTATCAGTTCGGCAGGTATCGGTTCAGCAGGGGCCTTGCCGGTCGTTGGTTCGATCCGGCGGGGAGACAATCCCGTCAGATCGCCCCGGTTGAGTTCGACCAACGGAGCTCCGAGTGTCTCGTAGTCTCGGTGATTGCACGAAAGCACGATCACCTGCAGCCCCCGCTCGGCGGCAAGATCCAGCATGTCCTGGAGCGCGCGGGTGCGGGCGGGATCGGAATTCACAAAGGCATCGTCGAAGACAATCGGAAGACAGCCGTCATGATCGACGGCGAGAATCTCGGCCATGGCCAGCCGCAACGCGGCCGCGACCTGTTCCCGTCCGCCCCCGCTGAGACTGTCGAAGCCCAGCCGGGCATTGCCGAACGCCGGCCGAGCCACAGTCAGGTTGTCGAACGCGCCATCGCGATACTCGACCGCCACCCGCGTCTCTGGCCCGTAGACGCACCGGAGATATTCTGCGGCCCGGTTTGTGAGCGGTCCAACGAACTGTGATTCCACCTCCCGCTTTTTCTGGGTGAAAAGAGAGGCCAGCAGGGCGATCGCCCGGGCCTCTCGGGCCGCCTGGTCCTGCCGGGACTCCGCGAGTTGGCGGCGGACCTTCGCCCGGGCCAGATCCTCGCTCGGGTTGGCCGTGCCCTCCTGCCGCAGTCGATCCAGGGCGATGGCCCGGGTGGTTTGGGCGGCCCGCTGTCGCTCAAGAATCGCCTCGACCGCCCGCTCAAGCCGCTGCCTCGAGCGTTCGAGCGTGTCGTGTTGAAGCTCGTCGAGTCGCTTCTGACTGGTGGTAACGGCGGCCAAGGCGGCCCGCTGGGCGGTCCGGAGCGTGTCGAGCGTGCCGGCACGATCAGTCCCATGCTTTTCGACCAGGCTCTGCAGCCGCCCTCTGCGGGTGCGGAGCTGCTCGTCGCTCGATCGGAGCGACTCCTCCGCCCGCCGCGCATCCTCAGCGGCCGCCGCACGCAAGGCGTCCGCGGCTTCCAGGTCGGCGTTGCCCTGGGAGGCCTCGCGTGCGAAGGCGTGGTAGGCGTCTTCGCTCGTTGCCTTGGCGGCCAGCGCCGCATCGAGGCCGTTCGGTCTCGTGAAACCGGGTGGGGCAAGTTCGCTGATCCGCTGTGCGAAGCGTCCGATTTCCTTGTCGCGTTGCTGCAGATCCTCTGCAGCCTTGTCGCCGCCGAGATCCCTGATCGCGATCTCCTTGCCCTGGATGTCGGCCCCGAGTGACTGTCGTTGTGGCTGCACGCGGCGGGCCACGTCGACGCTCTCGATGCCGAGTTCGGTGAGCCTTCGATCGAGGGCCAGACGGGCCTCGTCCCGACGGCGGGTCGCCTCGATGAGCGACGTGCCGCCACCGGGCGCTATCCGTATCCGCACGCCGTCACCGACCACCAGTTCCGCTTCCGTCGTGATGGTTTCGCCCGTGCCGACGGCGATCGCATGACCGCCGAGCGCGACTTCCCGATCGGCTGTCAGCAGCTCGATCCGCGTGGCGATGGCATCGAGCGTCGCCTGGGCCCCGTCCTGTTTGCGCTCGAGGCCTGTCAGCAGGCTGAGGTCTTCTGCCGTGATGGTCGGCAGGTCGGCAAGGTGGTTCCGAAGCGCCGCCAAATCGAGCCGGAGAGCGGCAATGGCATCGCATCTGCCGGCGAGCCCCAGCCGGTCCGTCTGGATCCGTTCGAGCTGCTCACAGAGCGAATGCAGCATCGCATGATCAGCCAAGGCTGCCTGGTGCGTCTGCGATTCGTGGACCCGCTTCACGGCCAGTTCGAATCGTGCCGCTGCCGAGCGTTCGTTCTCCCTGGCCAGGGAGAGCCGGTCGTTGGCAGGCTTCAACCGCTCCTCGAGCTCGCGGATGATCCGCTCGCACTCGCTGATCTCGCAATCGGCATCCTCGAGCGCCTGCAGATCCCGCGTGGCGTCGTTGGCACGAACCTGATGCGGGCCGAGCGTGAGCGTGAGGCGTGACGCCTCGTCGATCCGATCGCGGAGCGAATTCTGCTCCTGCCGTGTCGTGGCAAGGCTGGCCTCGCATTCCGCGATGGTCGAATCGGCAGACTCGACCTCGTCTGCGGCGGCGTGGAGCGTCGTCAGTGCGGATAAGGCGGCATCCTCCGCGGCCGCGGCAGCAGCCCGCTCGGTCGCGGCGGCAAAGAGCGGCGAGTCTTTTCTGGGCGAGCCGTCGTCTTTCGATGTGGCGGCGTGCGTGTCGAGGATGGTTCTCGATACCCGCGCATCGCGCGGGGATTCCAGCACACCGCCGCCACCGAGTGTTCCCAGCCGATCGCGGAGCTGTTCGAGTGGTCTCCCCTTGGCATGGTGCAATGGATCACGGCCGCCAGCTCCCTGCCAGACCCAGAGATGGGCCCACTGCAGCGGCAGCCTGTCTTCGAGCCCCCGGCCGCCGCCGACGGTCTCGGCGTTGAGGATGCGATGGATCTCCGCCTCGGCCGCCTCCCCACGGAACGGATCTCCTCCAGATCGCGTGAGCGTGGTCGGCGCATGTGCCGTGCCGGTGAACTGTTTGGCGATTGTGTAGGTCTCACCGCCACTCTCGAACGCGAGTGTCACGGCGGGATGGCCAGGGTGGAATCCCGACTGCATCGATTCGAGCACGGCGCCGGTCGTGCGGCTGCGGAGGAAGAGTGCCCGATGGATCGCCTCGATGATCGTGCTCTTGCCCGATTCATTCGGGCCGCCGATCACCGTGCGGGCCGGATCGAAGAAGACCGTTGTTTCCTTATGAATTCGGTAGTTGGTGACCGTGACGGAGATGAGTCTCATGGCTGCGTCTCCGGGCTCGCGGTGCAGAGCGAATGCAGGATGTTGATAGCCTGGCGGACATCCGCCACGTCGGCGCCGCCCCCCTCGAGCCTCCGGGCGAGTTCCCCCGCGACGCGGGAGATGATCGGATCACCCGGGCGGTTGGCGAGATCGTGGATTTCGTCAGGGGAGGGCTCGAGCAGTACGGCGTCATCGACGTCGAGGCGGAGGAGACGATGCGACCACGACTCGAGCACCGCATCGAGTTCGCGTCGGGCCGCGAGCGACACGCTGCCGCGGAGGGAGAGGTCGACCAGGCAGGCGTCGAACCCGGCATCGGCCGTGGCCGCGGTGAGCGTCTGTTCGCACTGGCTGGGCCCGTCGTCGTTCATGCTGAGTTCGTGGGCGATCCACTGCAGCCGGCCGGTGACCAGGGCCTCGACCACAGGACGCGTGCCCCTGGAAACCGTGACGCAGGCAACGCGGCCCGGCAGTTGGTCCGTCTTGGGGAACCGGTCGGTTTCGTGGGTGCCGGAGTACCACGACTTTGGGCCGGCCACCGTAAAGCCGTGCCAGTCGCCGAGGGCGACGTAGTCGAGATCGGCCAGCGGCAGGCGTTCGATCGCGATCGTATTCACCGGGCCGCCAACGTCTTCTCCATCGGCTTGGCCGCCGAAGATCGTCGTGCTGCCGTGGGCAATCACGATCCGAGGTGTCTCGCCGTAGGAGGTGAAGTCGAGGTCGCGGACCCACGCGGTGGGGTCGTCGGTCTCGTGCCGCCGCAGGAGGGGGCAGGGGAACAGCACGGCCTCGTCGAGAACGACCGGCTTGCGTTCGAGCAGCACTTGAAAATTCGGGGCCCGGTTCGCGTGCTCCTGCTTGAAGAAGGGCTGGTCCCAGAGGCCGTCGAGCCCGCCGTGGTCGTGGTTGCCCGGGATGGCATAGACGGGCACGCCGAATTCCCCGATGACACCGAGGGACTGGGCCACGGTGGTTTTGGTCGGCGTGGGGGAGTCGAAGAGGTCGCCCGCCACCACGACGAATTTCGCCTGGCGGGCCCGGACGGCATCACGAATCCGGCGGAGGGCGTCGATCCGCTCCTGCTGGACGCGGGCCCGCTTAGCGGCGTCGCCGATCCCGGCAAAGGGCTTGCCGAGTTGCCAGTCGGCGGTGTGGATGAAGGTGAGCATGGGGGCGGTGCCAATGGGGGTGTGGGGAAGGGCGTTCACCGGGGCGGCCGCGTCGCACGCAGCCGATCCTCCAGGCCGCTTGCACGGCGGATCGGCCTGCCGATCGCAGACTCGATCACCGCACGCGGACCGATCACCGTCACCCGCTTCGCCGCCCGGGTGATCCCCGTGTAGAGCAGTTCACGGGTGACGATCCGGCTCGATACCTCGGGGAGCACGACGATCGCATGATCGTATTCCGAGCCCTGGCTCTTGTGGATCGTGAGCGCATGCACCGTCGCCACGTCCTCGAGCCGTGAGACGGGAATCCGCCGTGGGTCGCGGCCATGCGGAAACACCGCCTCTCCCCGGCTGCCGGTGACACCGGGGATGACGATGCCGACGTCCCCATTGAACAGGTCCATCGCCCGGTTGTTTCGCGTCACCATCACCGGCCGCCCGGCGTACCACATCGACCCGCCGCTGGCCCCGAGCCGCTTCTCGACGATCGCGTTCCAGCCCGCCGCCCCCATCCGGCCCGCGCGGTGGGCGCAGAGCACCTGCAGTGCCTTCTGGGCCTCGAGGGCTGCCGCCGCGTCGCCCGATTCGCAGAGGTCGCGAAGCCGTCGGGCATGGGCGACGACCTCATCGATGACCGCCTTGAATGCAGCCCCGCGCGGCTCGACCCAGCGGATCGATGTCGGGTCGTCTGCCGCCTGATTGCAGGGGGCGGCGCCCAGGCTTGTGCTCGGGCTGGTGCTCGGGCTGGCGCCCGGGCTTGTGCTCGGGCTGGTGCTAGACGTGACCGACCAACGGCCGTCGAGAATCGCGAGCGATGCAGCGACGTCTCCGGCGAGAATCGCGTCGGCGAGTCCGCCGATTCGCGGGCCGAACCGGTGCCGCACGGTGAGAGTGCGCGTGACCGCATCCAGGGCCGCCCCCTTCGGCTGAGCCGCCGCCGCAATGTCAGCGAGCACGGTACCCGCGTCTACGCTCGCCAGCTGGTGCGGGTCGCCAACGATCAGCAGCTGTGACCCGTCGCCAAGTGCGGCCAGCAGATGATGCATCATCGAACTGGAGAGCATCGACGCCTCGTCGACCACGACGAGGTCGAAAGTCAGCGGATTCGTTGCGTGAAACATGTAACGCGGCGTGCCCCGTGGGCGGTACGCGAGCAGCTTGTGGATCGTCACGGGCCGGATCGCGTCGACCTTCTCACGAACAGCCTGCGTCGCGTTGCGAATGTCGTCGGGAGCGTTCGGGTCGTGCAAGCGGTTGCGGAGCGCTTCGGCCATGCGGGCCGCGGCTTTCCCGGTCGGGGCGGCCAGCGCGATCCGCGTGTCGGGAGCGATCAGGAGTCGGTCGATGAGCCGCTTCGCCACTTCGGTCGTCTTGCCCGTGCCCGGCCCGCCGAGCAGGATCTGCACTCCCGCCGCGCCGCCCCCGGTGAGCCGCCGGGCGATCTCCTGCTCCTCGTGCAAAGACCGGGCCAGGTAGAGGCGGCATCCCCCGGGAGTCGTCGTGTCGAGAATAAAAGGAGAGCGGTCGCCTGGTTTGCCAACGAGCGGGCCAGCCGTGGTCAGTATCTCCTGCCAGGAATGGGAGTCGTCTGGCCACGCCCAATGATCGGGCTGAGCGAGGTCGATTCCCACCGCCCAGTCGGCACTCTGATTCAGATCGACGCAGGTGTGGCCGTCGCGAGGCGCACGCAGGGCGAGACACATCGCCACCCACGCCAGCGGCGCGGGATTGCAGCCACCGGCACGGCGGGCGATTTCCACGAGCAGTGAGGCGGCGGCGACGTCGTTGGCAGAGATTACCCCGGCGGCGACGAAGGCCTCGAGTGCTGCGGGCGGCGCTGTTGCAGACATAGGCCGTGATTCCGTCGTCATGATCGCATCCCCTTCCGGTCGCCCGCGAACAGCTCGCTGAGCCGCTTCCACACGCCCGCGGGTGGCTGCCAGGAAAACACGCCGTAGCGGTGGCCGGCAGCATCGGCTGGCGTCTCCGGCCCCTTCATTCCGCGGATGAAGCCATACACCACGCCGGCGATGCACACGCCCGGATCCCAGCCCGCTGGCTTACCGCTGCCGAGTCGCCAGCGGAGCATCCGGTAGATGGCCGTGCCGTAGATCAGCGACTGCAGCGGATAGTGGTGGTCGGCCATTGCGGCAATGAGTCGTGTTGGCGAATAGGCGGCCAGTGGCCGGGCATCGTCGCGGCCGTGCAGTTTGTTGGTTTTATAATCGGCGATGACCAGCAGCGGGTCGTCGGGAGGTCGGCCCGGCAGTCGGAGGACGGCGTCGATCGAGCCATTGATCAGCCCGGCCAGGGGGACGTTGAAGGCCCTGCCTGCAAGTTGCTCGGCATAGGGCAGAAGTGAGTCTCCCGCGGGCAGACACTCTTGCAGCACGCGGCCGACGTCGCTGGCCAGTACGCCCTTGTCGAATCCCGCCAGCGCCATCTCGAAGTCCATTTCCGAAAGCCTGTCGGCGGTACTGAAATCGGCGAACCGTAGCTCGCGGAAGGGCATGCCGGCCGGGCCGCCGAAGGGAGTCTGCATCGCCGTCGCGATCATGTCAGTCAGGCTGTCATGATGCGGCCGCAGAAACCGCGACGTCGCCACGCCGTCCACGACGCCGCGGATGGAGGCGGCCAGCGTGGTGGGGTCGGCGCCGGCGGCGACTTGGATCCGCTCGAAGATCTCGTGCACCGCGCTGCCGAAGGCCGTGCCCGCAGGTAGGTCGGCGATCGTGAACGCATCGACCGCGGCCGGTGGAGCGGTCGACTCGCCGCTCGTACTGTTCGACTCGCTCTCAGTGCTGTCCGACTCGCCGTCAGCGGCTGTCGGGCCGGAAGCCTTCTCGTCGTGGCCGCGGCCCGCGGGGGAGTGTTGGTCGCCAGCAACGCGGGCCGCTTCCGCCGTGATGCCGCTGAACGACGTTCGCCGATAGGTCTGTTCGACCTTCGCAGGCATCGACGCGAGGCCGGGGGCCGTTGCCGTCGACCTCGATTCCGCGGACGCCCACGCAGCCGCCTCCGGAAGGTCTGCGGCTGTCCGGAGGGCCGGCCCTGTGGCAGGCGTGTCGGGCGAATCTGGCTCGGTCGGGCCGCCGGGCATGATCGCGGCGAGAAGCGTGTCTTCCCACTCAGTGGATCGCAGGATGCAGATGTGGTGTTTCGGCCGGGTCACCGCCACGTAGATGAGCCGGCGGAGTTCCTCGTTTTCCGCAGTCAACGCGGCCTGCTTCGAGGCCACCGCCGTCTTGATGTGGCCGACGGCATGGCCGACGTCAAGACGCCGCTCGTCGCCGGCGTAGAAGATGGCCGGCTTCCGGAACCGGGAGAGCTCCTTCGGTTTCCAGGCATCGACGACGATCACGCAGGGAAACTCGAGGCCCTTGGCCGCATGCACCGACATGATCGTCACGGCATCCTTGTCGCTCTCGACCCGCCGGCTGACGAGTTCCCCCTTCTCATCCTTCGCTGCCAGTTCGAGGAAGTGCTCGAGCATCGACCGGGCGTGGCATCCCCCGCCGCCGCTGGCGTCATGGAGCAACTCCACGACATGCGCACAATCGACGATCCGCCGCTCACCGCCCATGCCTGTGGCAAGTCTGCCGGCCATGGCCGTGTCGGCCATGATCTCGGCTGCCAACGCCGCGATGCCCTTGCGTTGCAGGATCGCATGCAGCCCGGAAATCCTCTCCTGAATCGACTGCTCCGTGGCCTCGCCAAGGCTGCCGACGTCGGCCAGGCTCTTGCCGAAGAAGGCCGTCGCTGCGGCCCGCCTGGTGCGGCCGAGGTCGCTCGGCCGTGCCATCGCCTCGAGGATGCAGCGGATGTCGTCGGCCGTCTGGCCGTGCATCACGCTGGCGGTGCCGCTGCTCACCGCGGGAATGTCAAACGCGACCAGCCGCTTTTCGATCTCCCTGCCGACGGCGTTGGCCCGCACCAGCACGCAGATGTCACCGGGTCGAATGGACCGTGGTTTTGCCTGATCGAACTTGCCTTGTGCGAGCAGATCGTGAACCTTTCGCACGACGGCCGCCGGCATCGGCATCGCGCCGACGTCCAAAAACTCGACCGGCCGTAGGCCGGCAAGCCGCGTGGCTTCACGGCCCGGAGCCGCGGTGACAGGCTGGTAGGCGATGCCGGCTCCAAACTCGGCCCCGTCCATGGATGCGTTGAGCGCTTCGAGCAGCAAGCCATCGGAGCGATGGTTTTCGGTGAGCGTTCGTCGGGGCAGGGTGCCGCCGTCCATGGCAACGCCCTGCTGCGAAAATCGCAGGTAGGCGGTCACGTCGGCGCCGCGAAATCCATAGATCGCCTGCTTCGGATCCCCTACGGCGATGAGGGGTCTCTTTCCGCCCGGTGGGAAGATCTCATGCAGAAACTCCCACTGCAGCCGGCTCGTGTCCTGCGCCTCATCCACGATCGCCAGTTGGTATTTCTGGCGGAGCTGGTCTCGAAACGCGGTCGATTCGTTGCGTTTCACCTCCTCCCAGGCCCGCCGCAGCAGGTCATCGAAGCTGGGCGTCGCCCGCATTCGTTCCTGCACCCGCGTGACGCAGCCCTCGACGAGCGTGACCGCGGCGGCCAGGAGTTCTGTTTCGGCGGCCGGGCGACCGGCGGGGTCGAACCACGATCTGAGGAACGGGTCGCCGAGTCGGCTCGTGACGAGTTCGCGCAACGACTGCTCATCCCATAGCCGCGGTTGCATGCCCGGCGCACTGGCAGCGGCGCTGCCGGCAGCTTCCGTGACGACCGCGTCGTTGACCACTTCCTCGATCACACGATCCCGGAGCTCCTCCTCGCCGGTGTCGGCCGCTGCGATACCTGCCAACCGCAACACCCGCGCGCAGATGGCATGGATCGTGCCGATCGCGGCGGTGTCAAACTCGGCGACGGCCCGTTCGAGACGGCGGGCCTTCGCGGGCCGGTCAGCCTCGTCGAGCAGCAGTTTCGCGTCGAGTGCGTCGGGGGTGTGGCCGGGGGCCTCCTTGTCGCGGAGCAGCAGGGCAGTCGCCACCATCCGGCCGCGGATGCGGCTCTTCAGTTCGGCCGCCGCGTTTCGTGTGTAGGTCGTGACGAGGACGGAGCCGATTCGCAGCGTCTCGTCGGTCGCGATCGCCTGCGTCACGATCGCCGCGACGGAGTAGGTCTTGCCCGTGCCGGCGCTCGCTTCAATGAGCGTGCCGTTGGGGGGCAGGTCGTCGTCGAGATGGAATGGGTGTGGTATGTGAGTCGTGTGAGTCATGTGAGTCGATACCCTTCGGTAACGCTGACATATCCCGGCTGGAGCAGTCGCCGGAATCTGTCGAGGAACGCGATGCGAGCGGGGTGCCGTTCAAACACATCCTCAAACGTCGGGCTGACACCGAACATGATGGCTTCGGAGGTGCGCGGATAGAAATCCCCGCCGACATACTCTTTGAAGTCGCGTGTGCGACTGTCCGGGCTGCAGGTCACCACCTTCCCGAACGCCGGGCGGGGCGACACCATCGCCTCGTGGGCGAGCCCGACCGTCTCTCGCAATCGGTCGGCGGCGGATCTCGGGTGCGCGAGCTCGTTCGCCAGGCGGATCATCCGCACCTGCCAGGCATCCATCAGTGTCGGGCCGGGATTCTTCTTGGTCGCCGGCTTCAGTGCGCCAGGTTTCCACGTGTCGCGGCGGCTGATGATCGTGGCGTGAGTGACATCCACACCGGCGGCCTGCGCCGCGAGCAACTGCAGGGCGGCCATGTGCAAGGGACGGCCGTAGGAATCCTTGTCGGACTCGCGTGCGGTCACGATCACCAGCTGCCGCGATGATGGAAGAACACCGCTGACGTGGCCGACCAGTTGGCAGCCCCCCAGGTCGATGGCACTCAGCGGCATGGTGACGAGCGAGGCGAGGTCGAGTGTGTGTGTGGCCAGCGCCGCGGAGAGTCCCTGTGCCAATTGCACGATCTCTTCGAGCTGCCGATCGCCATGCGGTCCGACGGGCAGCCGGCCACTCTGGCGAACGGACTGCACCCAGGCGGCCTCCGCACCGGGGTCGGCCACGATCGCGTGCAGCAGTTCGAGCGTCAGCGCCCGGACCACGTGCTTCTCGAGCGTGAGTGGAAATGTTGCCGGTGTGGCCTGCTCGTCGCTGCGCCACGTGTCGATGCCGAGGGTGTTCTCCAGATAGAGCCTGAGCGGGTCGACCACCATGCGTTCGAGAATCGAAAGCTCGATCACCGGATGGATCGGCGTTTCCGCGGGCTCGACCGACGGTGTTGCCCCTGCCGCCGATGTCGCTGTCGCGGGTGTATCGCCCGGCGCCTTCCCTGCGGCGTCGTTCCCGCCGTCGCTGGCTCCGACAAGCTGTGAGACCTTGGCGGCGTCCGCGTCGTGGCTCCAGATCACGCCCTTCTGTACGCCGCCGCTCTCGAAGTTTTTGGGGCTGAGATGGTGCCGGGGGTGGCCCACCTCGATCCCGCTCGGTTCGTCGAGCTTCTTCCGATCAACGCCATGACGGACCGCGAGATCGACCAGCTCCGCCAGCGGGGTGACCAGCGGCAGCGGCTGGTTGTTTTTGATGTTCCGACCATTGCAGGTGATCACGAGGCGGTCCCGCGCTGCCAGCAGGCAGTCGAGCAGCGCCCGCCGCTCGTCGGTCCGCGGGTCGACGTCGCCGACGAGCTGCTGTCGGCCGACGAGGTCGTCTCCCTCCATCTCCGCAACACCCACGGCGCCGTCGTCGTAGCCGATCACACACACCACCCTGAAGGGCACGCTCCGCAGGGGCACCATCGACGTGGCGGTGATCGCGCCGGTGCGAAGCGGCTGCCGTCCGGGCTTGTCCTCAAACCACGAGCCGAGCAGCTGCCGAACGTCATCGAAGGGAACGGGCGTTGTTTCGGCGGCTGTGCCGGCGGCGGCCTCGCGAAGCCTCCGCAGTTGGGCAAGCGGCTCGGCGAGCTGCGGGCACTCCGCACCACAGAGGCCGACCATGGCCGTCTCGATCGCGTCGCACCATTCCGCCGCCGGCCGGCTGACCTCGGTGACCGCCTCGAGCGTGCGGATCACATCGATGATCCGCACGAGCGTGGCGATGGCAGGGATGTCGGCAGGATCAAGGCCGGCAAGCGGAACGACGCCGCCGAGCTCGGGGCGGGGCGGGGCGTCGGGGAGCGTTGCGCCCAGGAGCATGCCCTCGAGCCCGAGTTTCCAGGTGTGCAGGTCTGCGAAGGTCGCCAGCTCGAGCCCGCGACGTGCGCGGTGGCCGCCGTCGAGGCCCCAGCGAATCTGCGTCCGCTCCGTGAGGTCGGCCCAGAGCGCAGTATCGTCGTCACCGACGTCGAAGTGCGCCCTGACGAGCGGGTGGCCCGCCACGCCGAGCATGTCATCCACGGAGCAGCGCGACCCGGGCAGGGCAAGGAGGTTGATCAGCAGGTCAGCCGCCTCGTTCACCTCGCGGATGCCCCGGTCGGCCACGACCAGCGGCAGTGTGATCGAGGCCTTGCCGCCGTCGGCATCCTGGCCTTTGACCGTTCGCTGAAACACTGCTTCCAGATGCGGTGCGGCTTTTTCAATGCAGGGGCTGACGATCACGATGTCGTGGGGTTCGAGCCCCTCGATCTCGTCGAAGGCCTGGAGAAGCGCGTCGTGGAGCACTTCGGCCTGCCTTGAAAGACTGTGGCAGCGGTGGATCCCGACAGACCGGTCATGCGAGGTGTGGTCGTGGGCAACGGCCTCGCCGCCGCTGGCAATGGTGCGTTGCATGCGGCCGAGGAGCGTGTCGGGAAACGGATGGGCGGCCGCCGTGGGCAGCTCGTCGATCGTGGCTGCCTGGGAAGCGAGCAGATGCTGAAGCTCCTTGGATCCCGCCAGCCAGACGGGCAGAAGCTGATCGACGCCATCGAGGAACTCGGGGTCGGGGTTTCGCCGAAGTGGCTGCCGCGGGTCGTCGCGGGACGGCTGGGGCAGTGACTTTCCCCAATGGGTCTCTAGGCCCGGCGAGGGGTGCACCAGCAGCACCCGCACGTCGCATGCACCGCCGAGCTGTTCGAGACACTGCCACTGATGCAGCGAGAGCGACTGGAGGCCGGCCACGAGCAGCGGCTCGCGGCTGGCATGGTGGGCGAGGCTCATGCGGGAAGGTGGTGACGGCGTGCCGATGTGCTGCCTGACCGCTTGCCAGAGGTCGAATTGCCAGCGGTCGGCAGCGTCGAGCCCGGGCGTCTCGCGTTGGCCGTCACGAACGACGTCGGAAGCGGTTGGGCTCACCACGGGGTCGCCCTGTTCCCACCGCAGAATCATTCCCGAGCGGCGGACGTGGTAGCTGTCGAAGAGGCCGGCGATCCGCCGCGCGGCGAGCAGGGGTTCCCCCTCGAACGTGGACGGCAGACCCAGATCAGTGCGGCTGGTGATCACCTTGAGAACGGCGAACGTGAGACGATCGAGGGACCAGGCGTCGGGAGTGCCGTTTTGGGGAGGCTGCAGCAGGGCCGTGATCGCTCCCGGGAACGAGATCTCGACGTTGGCGATGATTCCGTCGCGGGTGGCCGGGTCGCTCGAGCCCAGCCGCTTGGCGAGTTCCGATGTGAGCCATGCCTTTGCTCCCGCCGTCGGCACGACGATCCGTTGCCGGGCAAAGAGGTGGGCATCGCGGCAGAGAAACTCAACGGCCGGCTCGATGACCTCCTCGAGACGGCTGATGTAGTGAAGCTGCAGTGGCATGGCTACGGTATGGTACCGGAGATGGAGCGGCCTTACGCCCGTGTTGCTTCATGCCCGTGTTGCTTCATACAGAGCGGCGAACTCGTGCAGGGGTGGTTTTGGGGGGTGTTGTGCGGTCGCCAAACAGCCATCGGCGCCGAGACGGGCCCAGAGCCACACCCCATCGAACGCTCGTCACCCGTCAAACGCATGCGGAAGTGTTGTTGGCCGTCGAGAATCACGATCTGCATTTCGGCACGATAGCAGGTACACTCGAGCTCGATCGCGAACTCCTCCTCGCCCTGTCGGGGTCGCCGTCGGCGACGCATTCTCCCATGCTCCGCGCGTCGCTTTTTTCTATCGGGCTCTGCCTCGGGCTCGCAACCGGGGCATCAGCAGCCGACCCCCCCTCGAGCGACGCCGCCCGGGCCGCCTACGCGTCGGCTGCAGCGCTCCAAAACCGCGAGGCCTGGGGGCTCGCCATCGAGGAGTGGGAATCGCTCGTCAAGGCCCATCCCGCCGATCCGCTCGCGGTCAAGGGCCGCTACTATCTCGCCATCTGCCAGCTCAAGGCGGGCGACTGGCCGGCCGCCGAAAAGACGCTCCGCGGGTTGATCGCGAGCAAGGCCGATGCCGACACGCTGAGCCTGGCCCGGCTCGAACTCGGCCGCGGTCTGTTCCGCGCGGCCCAGGCCAAGCCGGCTCCAGAGGCCTTCGCGGCAGCTGCCGCCGCACTCACCGACTTTCTCTCGACCGCAGCCAAGCACCCGCAGGCGGCCGAGGCCGCCTCGCTCGCGGGCGAGGCACTCTGGCAGGGTGGTCGCCGCGACGAGGCGATCACCGCCTGGCAGGAATTTCTTCGCAATCATGCCCAGGCGCCGCAGGCTCCGGATGTGCTTTACGCGCTGGGCGTTGGCCTCGCCGAGCAGAAGAAGCCCGCCGAGGCGGCAACCGTTCTCGAGCGGTTCGCGAAGGAGCATCCCGGCCATCGACTCGCCGACGACGTCGCACTCTGGAGGGCCGACATCGCCACGGCCCTCGACCGACCGGCCGACGCCGAGCGGATCGCCGCGGCCGTCGCCTCCGGCAGCGGCCCACGGGCGGCCGACGCGCTCGAGCGGTTGGCCGAAGCCCGCTGGACCCAGAAGAATTTTCCCGCCGCCGCCGAAGCCTATGCGAAGCTCGGTTCCGGGCCGGCGGGCCCAAGGACGAACCGCGCTATTTTGCTGGCCGGCCGCGGGTTTGCCGAGGCCGGTCGAGTCGACGACGCCCGGAAGTGGCTCTCCGCCGCCGTCGCAGCCGGTGGCCAGACCGGCCTCGACGCGGCCCACCGGCTGGCACTCTTGGAACTCGATGCCAAGCGGCCCGAGGCCGCGCTCGATGTGGCCACCAAAGCGGTCGCCGCCGCCGGCACAAGGAAAGCCGCGGATGCGTCGAGTATCGCGGCCCTCGAACTCGACCGAGCCGATGCGCTGTGGGCCATTCCCGCCCGCAAGGGCGAGGCGATTGTCGCCTTCACGGCAGTGGCCGATCGGTACCCCGGCACGCCCGCCGCCGGCCCCGCCACGTCGATGGCGGCACTGGCGCTGCTCCAGGCGGGCAAACCGGCCGACGCGCTTTCGCGTGCCGACGCGTTTCTCGCCACGCATGCCGCGAAGGCCGCGGCCGCGGCGATCGACGACGTGCGGGCGATCCGGGCCGAGGCACTGCTCGCTCTGGGCCAACACCCCGCCGCCGCCGCTGCCTACCGCGAACTCGTCGCAGCCAGCCCTCAGGGTCCGAAAGCTCCCGCCTGGCAACTCCGCGAGGCGACGGCCCTGGCGGCAGCGGGTAGCTGGCAGCCGGCCCACACGCTCCTCGCGGCCGTCACGCCCAAGCTCACCGGTGGAGAGCATGCCGAGGCAATGCTGCTCGACGCAACGGCGCTGGTGGAGCTCAAAGAGCCGAAGCCGGCGGCCGCTATTCTTGCAACGCTGAATACATCGCACCCGGGTTGGAGCCGCCGTGACGAGGCGCTCCTGCTCGCCGTGCGGGCGCTCAAGGAGGCGGGCGACTCCACAGCGGCGCTCGCCACCGCCGAACGGCTGGCGAAAGAGTTTCCCTCCGGCGCAACCGCCGACGTCGCCTGGTATCGCTTGGGCCAGCTCCGCCAGGAGGCAGGGCAGCACGATCCGGCGATCGCGGCTTTTGCGAAGTCGCTCGCGGCCAAGCCCGACGGCAGCCGTGCGGCCTGGGCCCTGCTCGCAACGGGCTGGTGCCACGAGGCCAAGGGCCGCTTGGCCGAGGCGATCGCCGCCTGGACGAGCCTCGTTGACAGGTTTCCCAAGTCGACGGCAGCCGCGGCAGCGCTCGTTGCCCGGGCTGACGCCCGCCAGCGGTCGGGCGACTTCACCGGCGGCCTGGCCGATCTCGAGCGGCTGCTCACCGAGGGGAGTGGCCTTGCCACCAAGCTCGATGCCGCCGCCGTGGCCGAGGCCCGCTTCCTCCAAGGGCTCTGCCTCGCCGGCCAGGAGAAGCATGCCCAAGCAGCGGCCACGTTTCGCAGACTGCTCGCCGACACGCCAGACTTCCCGGCGGCCGACCGGGCGGTGTTCGAGATGGGCACGGCCCTGGCTGCCGCGGGCAAGCCCGACGAGGCCGCGGCCGCCTTCGGCGAGCTTGTGAAGCGATACCCGAAAAGCATTTATGCAGCCGACGCCTGGCTCGAGATCGCCGAACGCCGCTGGGCGGCCGACGACTGGGGGGCGGCCGCCGACGCCTACCGCACCGCGATCACCGCCGGCGGCAAGGATCCTGAACTCGCAACCCTGGTCGAGCAGGCCCGGCACAAGCTCGGCTGGACCCACGTGATGCGGAAGGACCCGGCCGCCGCGGCCGAAGCGTTCAGAGCGCAGCTCGCCGCCTCCCCCGACGGGCCGCTCGCCGCCGACGCGGCCACCCTCCTCGGCGACGCGCTCGTCTCGCTCGGGAAGGAGGCCGAGGCCGCCCAGGCTTTCAAGCGGGCCCTCGCCGATCCGAAGAAGCTCTCCTCCGACGCCCTCCGCGGCCTGGCCTTCATCCGCGCGTCCGAAGGGGCCGCCGCCCGCGAAGCCTGGGAGGAAAGCCTCGCCATCGCCCAAGCGTTTCTTGCTGCCTCTCCCGATTCTCCCCGCGGTTCAGAGGCCCGCTACGCCGCCGCCTGGGCCCGGCAAAACCTGGGCCGGCTCGACGAGGCGCTCACCGGCTACCGCAGCCTCGCCGAGGGCCCGCGGACGGAACTCGCCGCCCGCGCCCGACTCATGGAGGGAGAGGTGCTCTTCGAACAGGGGAATCACAAGGAGGCGATCAAGTCGTTCTTCAAGACGGCCTATGGGTTTGGCGAGCAGAACGCCCCGGTGGCATTCCACCCCTGGCAGGCGCAGGCCACCTTCGAGGCGGCCCGCTGCTTTGAGGTGCTCGGCCAGCAGGAGCAGGCCCGCACACTCTACGCCGAGCTTGTCGAACGGTATCCAACGAGCGAGCACGTGCCGGCCGCGCGGAAGCGGCTTGAGGCGCTCGGCACTCGGACGGCAGCCACGGGAGCGAAATCATGAGCGGCCTCGAACGCATCCAGACACTCTGGCAACTCTTCCTGGCCGGCGGCCTCCTGATGTGGCCGATCGTGGTGATGTCGCTCGTCGTCGTCACGTTCGGGATCGAGCGGCTGGTGGCGCTGCGGCGGCGGAAGATCGTGCCACCGGAGCTTCGCCGTGAGCTGGCCACGCTCGAGGAGGGCCGCTTCGATCCCCGGACCGCCTACCGCGTCTGCCAGGAGCATCCCTCGGTGGCCGGCCGCGTCGTGCAGGCGCTGCTCGGGAAGATCGGCCGCCCGCTGCCGGAAATGGAGCGGGCTGTCGAAGTGGCCAAGGAACGGGAAGCCTCCCGGCTGTACGCGAACATCCGCCCGATCAGCCTGGCCGTCTCCGTCACGCCGCTCCTGGGCCTGTTGGGGACGGTGCAGGGAATGATCATGGCCTTCATGAAGACGGCGAGCCCCGAGGCCGGCGCGAACCGGGCGACGGAACTGGCCGGGGGCATCTATGTAGCGTTGATCACCACCTTCGCCGGGCTGTGCGTGGCGATTCCCGCCTCGATGATCGCCCACTATCTCGAAGGGCGGATCCTCAAGGGATTCGGCGAGGTTGACGACGTGGTTGACGGCGTGCTTCCGAAGCTCGAGAAGTTTGAGGGCAAGGGACGCGTCACGCCGGCCCAACTGGCCGCGGCACCGCCAGCCGCCGCGGCCCGCCCCGCCCCGCCCCCACAGCCCGCCGGGGTCCGGCCATGAGCGTCACGATCGACAAGGGGCGGCTCGGCAAGGGGCTCGAGATGACGCCCATGATCGACATCGTGTTTCTGCTGATGATCTTTTTTCTCGTGGCGAGCAAGCTCGACGAGGCCGACCGGGCCATCGACGTCGTGCTCCCGCAGGCGGCCGCCGCCAAGCCGCTTACGACGCGGCCGCGGGAGTTTGTGGTCAACATCGATCGGGCCGGCAACTACTTCGCCGGCGCTCGGCCGGTGCGGCTCGAAGAACTCAAGGACCTGCTCGTGCAGACGGCAGCCGACAATCCCGCCCGGCAGACAGTGATCGTGCGGGCCGACGAGGAGGTGGCCCACAAGTTCGTGGTGGCGGCGATGGACGCCTGCGTGCAGGCAGGGATCGACGACTACCAGGTGCAGGCTGCCAGCGACGATTGATTGACTGGACGTAGCGTAGTGTTTTGTTTCCGATGAACCCGACCCCACGGGGCAGGCTTTCCCTGCCACAAACGGGCACCGATGAACAATGACCCGAGAGATAGCGGCGGTTCCTACCGGTGGCGGCTGGCCCGCGCGGCTGCGGCAAGCATGGCGCTGCACATGCTCATCTTCGGCGGGCTGTCTGTTTCGCGGCTCGAACTTACTTCAAAGCGGCCCGACGAGCCCGAGGCCCGCGCGGCCAAGAACCCCAACAAGATCCCCAACAAGATCCCCAAGCGGGCCGCCGACTTCCGGCTCCAGGTTCCCCGGTCCGCCTCGACCGAACAGCCCGCGCACGAGCGTCCCCTCTCCATCTCACTGCCGGCGGCGGCCGCGAAAGAGTCGGTGTTACGGGAGCGGCCGTCTGAGCGGAGCGTTGTCGAGCGTCGCGACGCCCCGCAAGAGATGGAGCAGCCCCCGCAGGCATCCGAGCTCAGGTTTGAGCGGTCACGTTCCGAGGAGCCATCGGCCCCCTCGGAACCGCGTGTCACGCCCGAGCGGCGTGCTGAAACGACGCCTGCCCAGGCCGCCGCCACCGCAGACACGACTGACATCAATTCCATGGCGGCCGCGACAGCCGAGGCCGGGGCAACACCCGCAGTGACGCCGGCGGCCACGCAGGCTCGCGAGCGGGCCGCCGCTGGTCCGGTGGCGGCCCGCTGGCGGCCGCGGGAGGTGACGCTCCTCGAGAAACTCACCGCCCGAACTCCCGACGCCGAGTCGCTTGCTGTCCGTCCCGCTGCCGAATCCCCCACGCAAGAGCGGCCGACAAACCTCGCGCGGCAGTCTGCCGCCACGCCTACGGCAACAACCGCCGCGCGGGCCGAGTCGATCGCCGCAGCTGCGACGGCAGCAGCCGCCCCGGCACGTGCCGCCACGCCGGCAGAGCGGGAGGCGGCCCGGCGAAACGCATCGGCCCGAGCCACGGCGAACCGGTCTGCGGCCCAGGGCGTGGAGCCATCGGCTGCGGCTACGGCTACGTCGATCGCCCGCGCGACACTGCCGGCGGCGACCGTTACCCGTTCGGCGGGTTCCTCGGGCGTTTCGCAGGCCCGGCCGGCCGGCGGTGGCTCTCCCACGCGGGCCTCGACGGCGATGGCAGGCGAGGCGGCCGGCACTGCGGCAACTGTCGCTGCCGCTCCTGCCTCGAGCTCGACGTCGATAGGCCAAGCAGCACCAGCACCGAGTGCACTCGCCACTACGGGCGGCGGCACGGGAAGCGACGCTGGCCCACCGGGAGCAGCAACCGGTGGCGGCCTGATGCCGGCTGCCATCAATCGTGGCCGTCGGGCGGGCGGCCGTTCGACGCTGGCGACAAGCCGTGGAACGCTCGGCGGCATGGCAGACAACAGCGGTGATGGCGAAGGCCTTTCGATCTCGCCGGCCGACCTCGCGACGCTCGCCGCAACAGGCCGCGACCGCACCGGCCTGCCGACCGGGGCCCCCGGCCCCCGCTCCCCTGAGCGGATCGCGGCCGCGGCTCTGCCCGCCGACGGCAGAGTCCGCGACGTCGCCGAAGCGTTCGCCGGCAGGCGCGGCAACTCGGGCGAGCCAGCCGGCGGGATCACCGACCGCGAGGCACTCGACCGGGCCCGGGCGATGGTCGACCGCGGGCTTGAGTTCCTGTCCCGCTCACAGCTGGCCGACGGCCGCTGGCGACTCACCGAGTTTGCCGGCGTCACTCCCGCCGACGTTCCCAAGCTCGATAGCGACACCGCGGCCACCGGCCTGGCGCTCCTCTGCTTCCTGGGCGCCGGCCACGACCACTTCTCCGGCCCCCACCGCGACACCGTCCGGCGCGGCCTCGAATTTCTGATCTCGATACAGAAGCCCGACGGCGATCTCTTCCTCCCGGCCGACGACCTGTCGAACTCCTGCAGTTGGCTCTACAGCCACGGCATCGCCTCGATCGCCGTCTGCGAGGCGGTCGGGATGACCGGCGACCCGCTCGTGAGGCCGGCCGCCGAGAAGGCCTGCCGGTTCATCGCGACGAGCCGCCACCCCACGCTAGGCGGCTGGCGATACATCCCCCGCACCGACGCCGACCTCTCGGTGAGCGGCTGGATGCTCGTGGCCCTGCGGGCCGGAGACCTGGCGGGCGTGAAGACCGACCCCGCGGCGCTCAGGGGGGTGCGGACGCTCCTGGCCGCCTCGTCGTCGCCGAGCGACCCCGCGCGGTTTGCCTACAACGCCCGCAAGGCCGACCAGCGGCGGACCGACCTCTCCGTAGCCTGCATGACCGCCGTGGGTGGGCTGATGCGGCTGCACACAGGCGCGGCGGCCGACGATCCCGGTGTCGTCGCCCCAGCGAAGCTGCTCGCCGGATTTCCTCCCGTCTACGGTACGCGAAGCCAGCGGGTCCGCGACTCCTATCTCTGGTATTACGCTTCGCAGGTGCTCGTTCACACTGGCGGCCCCGACTGGCAGACCTGGTATGGGAGCCTCGTGGACACGCTTGATCAACCGCAGCGCCGCGACGGCCCGCTCGCCGGCAGCTGGGATGCGACAGGCGAGGCACCCGATCGCTGGGGTGAATACGGCGGCCGCATGTATGTGACGACGCTTCACATCCTCGCGCTCGAAGTGCCCTGGCGACACCTCCCCACGTACGCCACGGCTCGATCCCGCTAGCGATTCCGTTCGCAGCGGCTACGGTCGCTGTGGATCGTGAGTTGATCACGCCCTATGCCCTCTTTGATAAGGGTCTCTCGAATCAATCGTTCGGCGTGATACTGGGATTCCCGGCTGGCGAGCATCCATCCCACGACGTACCGGCTGTAGATGTCGAGGATGACGTAGAGGTAATAGTAGGTCCACTTTGCATACCATAGCAACTTCGTGATGTCCCACGTCCAGACCTGATTGGGGGCCGTAGCAGCCTTGGGCTGTCGGTGCCGGTACGCTGTCGCCCGCGGTACACCGATGGCGTCGCACGCGACGGATGTCCCCATGCCCACCACCCCGGCACCCCACCAGCCAAATCAAGCCACGGCGTAGAGCGGCTCCGACACGGGCGTCAGTTCGCTGAAAACCACTTGGAGGTCGCTGAAGTCTAGGGATCGTCCCCGTTCAGTTGGAGCAGGATAGTGCCACCGGGTTGTCATCGTGCGGCCACGAAATGAAGATAGGAGCATGGCCACGCCGCTCCCCAAGCCGCCCGGTAATCTCCATCCGCTCTCTCGCGAATTGCTCGAGAGCCTCGCCGGCCATGCAGAGGCC
>JBIIFB010000294.1:0-2589 GCA_044237545.1 Pirellulales bacterium | reverse complement strand
GGGGGCGGGGGGGGGCTGCGGGAGCGGGTGCCGTGGCTGGCGGCGGACAAACTGGCGGCGGACAGGCTGGCGGAGCGGGCGGCACAGGCAGCGGCGGCACCGCGAGCGGGGGCGGTGGAGGACCGGGCGGTGGCTCCCGGGGCCCCGGTTCCGGTGGACCGCCCCGCAGTGGCAACGAAGAAGACCGCAATCGCTGGCGAAAAAACATCATCGACAGCACGACCCCCGAGCAGCGGGCGAAGTATGTGGAATACAGGCGTGCCATGGAGGCTCGCCGTGAACAACTCGGAACGCCCTCGCCGTGGTCCCGCTGATGGGCTCAGGGGAGAGGCCGAGCGTGTGACGCACAATGACGCACAAGAGGCGGAAGACGCACAAGACGCCAGGCCTCGCCGCCCACCCGACCTGAAGAGCGACCTGAAGAGCGACCTGAAGAGCGACCTGAAGAGCGACCTGAAGAGACAGACACGCCAGAGACAGACACGCCGGCATGGATGACACCCTCGGACTGCTCGAAGAGGCGCTGCAACTCGCCCGCGACGTGGGCCAGCATGTGCGTCAAGAACCTCTCGGCGACCTCCCCGGCGGACCTTGTGTCATCGGTGGCCGGCGGACAATCCTGCTGAATCTCGAGAGCCCGGCGGCCGACCGGCTTACAGTGCTACTAGGCTTTTTAGCCCGCGATCCCGCCGTCGCAAATCAGCCCGTCAGCCGTCTGCTCACCGCCCGACTCGCAGCCGTCGCAGGCTGATGTCGCCGGGTCATGTCGCCGGCTGGTATCGCAGAGCCTGCGTGGCTTCTTCGGAGACTTCGCCCGCGAATCGTGCCGCGGATTTCGCGGATTGTTAGGTCGGCCGTCGCGTCAGCGGTAGAGCCCGTTGGCGGCGATATATTGCTCGACTGCCCGGGGAGTGCGGTAGCGGATGCTCCTGCCCGCCGCCACCGCTGCCCGCAGGTCGCTCGCACGGACACCGATCGCCGGCAGCCTCACCCGCCCCGCGATCACGGCATCGAGCCGCTCCCGGCCGAGCAAGGGCTCGAGCTGCCCGCGGACGGCCGCGCCGCCGATATCGTCAAGCGACTCCCGCTCCAACGCGATGATCCCCGCCAGTTCGACGATGCGATCTGGCTCCCGCCAGGTGGGCAGGCTCAGAAATGCATCCGGACCCAGCACAAGCAGGAATTCGTCATCGGGATGCCTCGCCTTCAGCCGTTCGAGCGTGTCGACGGTGTAGCTCACGCCCCCGCGGTCGAGTTCATCATCCGAAACCGCAAACGCATCGTGGCCGCCCGTGGCCAACGCCAGCATCGCCATCCGGTGCTGCCCCGAGGCGGGCTCCCGATGCTGCTTGTGGGGCTGGATCGCTGCCGGGACAAAGAGCACGCGGTCGAGGCCGGCCTGTTCGCGACAGCATTCGGCGGCCAGCAGGTGGCCGATATGCACCGGATCGAAACTGCCGCCAAAGACTCCGATTCGCACTGGTGGTTCCTGTCGAGCCTGCGGGCTTCCTGAGCATGCCGTCGCCACGGTCTAATCCAGGGCATGTCGCACCAGCATACGAGCCAACGCAGCCTCTTCGAAAGCGGGCCACAGTGGGCGGAGGACGACGCCCGTCAGGGGATGATCGCCACCGTGGTGCTGCCCGACGGGATCGAGAAGCCGCTTGACTACCTGGTGCCCGAGGCCCTCGCCGGGTCGGTGGAACCGGGCCGCAGGGTGCTCGTGCCCCTCGGCCGGGGGAACCGCGAACGCCTCGCCTACTGCGTTGGCGTCCGCAGCGGCGAACTGCCGCAGACGCCGCTCAAGAGCGTGACGGGCGTCGAGGACGAGGCACCGCTCCTCTCGCAGCGGATGCTCGATCTCACGAAGTGGATGGCTGACCGCTGGATCGCCCGCTGGGGCGAGGTCCTCGAGGCCGTCCTACCGGCAGGCGTGCGGCTTCGGCGCAAAAGCCGAGTCGTTCCGCTGTTGGTCGCCACCGGTGCCGACTCCCCCCGCAAGCCCACTGCGGCGCAGGCCCGGGTGCTCGCGGCCGCCGCAACGCCGTCTACGGCCGAAGCCCTGGCTAAAGCCGCGGCCGCGAGCCGTGACGTCATCATGCGGCTGCTCAAGATGGGCCTGCTCCGCGAGGCCGGCAGCGTCGATCGACCGCATGGTCGGCCTTCGGCCGATGCCGCCGGCAGGCCCCCGATCAGCCACGACAGGCCCGCCACGCTTGCCCCCGCCCAGGCCGCGGCCCTCCAGGCGATCCTCGACCCGCTCCGCGGCGGCCGGCACGAGACGATCGTCCTCTTCGGCGTCACGGGCAGCGGCAAGACCGAGGTCTACCTGCAGGCGGTCGAGGAGACGCTCTCCTATGGCAAGCAGGCCATCGTGCTCGTGCCCGAAATCAGCCTGACGCCACAGACCTGCGACCGTTTCCGTGCCCGCTTCGGGAGCGTGGCGGTCCTGCACAGCCACCTGACACCCGCCGAGCGGCATGCCCAGTGGCGCGAGATCGCCGCCGGTCACGTGGGCGTGGTCGTGGGGGCCCGCAGCGCCATCTTCGCCCCCGCGCCGCGGCTGGGGCTGATCGTGATCGATGAGGA
>JBIIFB010000293.1:0-2592 GCA_044237545.1 Pirellulales bacterium | reverse complement strand
ACCTGCTCGACCTGCACCTGGCTCGTGGCAACCGACGACGCCGGCAGTCGCAAGCCGCTGGAAGACCCGTTGCGGATCGTCGCCGAAGGCACCCGCGAAGAGCGGCCCATCCACGTGGACGGCGGACGGTTCACCTTCGGTTTTCCCACGAAGCAGGCCTTTGCCGTGGAGGATCTCCCACCCGGCCGACGCGTCGATTGGTCCGCCTCCCTGCGCATTGCAGCCGACATGCCCGCCTATTCCTCTCCGGCACTCGAACGGCTGACGGTGGAGATCGACACGGCCGTCGCCAGCCTCGCCACGCTACGATCCGCGGAACGTTAGAGCGTCCGATTCTCCGTTGCCCCATACAAGCCCGGAGCGTCAGCGATGGGGTCGGCACGACGATCGACCCGACGCCATGTGTGGCTTCCGATCCCCCGGCTCACGCCGGGGGCTTTTATGGGGCGCGACGAAGGGAACTGGTTCCGCCCATCGTCCTCACCGGCTGTGCATGTCGCACGACACGCCGCCGGCTGCCGGCACGTAGCACATGCGTGCGTAGTCCATCACCATGCGGTGGGCGCTGAATCGCCATGCCAGTGAACTGATCGAGTTCATCATCATCCGGATCCATGCCCTCGGCAGGCCATCACTGTCACGATCGTAGAAGAGCGGGATCACCTCCTGCTCCAACACCTTATAGAGCGCCTCGCCGTCACGGCGGTCGGTGATCTCGTCGTTGGAGTGTGTCTCGCCGCGGCCGATCGCGAAGCCGTTGCGGCCATCGAAGGCTTCCGCCCACCACCCGTCGAGGATGGAGCAGTTGAGACCGCCGTTGTAGACCACCTTCTGGCCGCTCGTTCCGGAGGCCTCCAGCGGCCGTCGCGGGTTGTTGAGCCACACGTCGACGCCCTGGATCAGGTGTCGACAGACGTTGATGTCGTAATCCTCGACAAACACAACGCGGCCGGCAAACCGGTTGTCATGCCGCAGATTCGCGATCGTGCGAATCAGCGCCTTGCCCGGTTCGTCCGCCGGATGCGACTTGCCGGCATAGATGATCTGGATCGGCCGGTCAGGGTTGCTGATCAAGCCATGCAGGCGATCCAGATCGGCAAGCACGAGATCAGCCCGTTTGTAGGTGGCAAACCGGCGGGCGAAGCCGATCGTGAGCACGTTTGGATCGAGCACCGAACGGGCCAACTCCACAGCCTCATCGCACTCGCCACGCCGGCGGCACTGCCGGGCGAGCCGCCGCCGCACGAACTGCAGCAGGAGGTTCTTGAGTGCGTAGTGCGTCTCCCAGAGCTCACCCGGATCACACTCGTGGATTTTCTGCCAGATGTCAGGCTCGCCCATGCGGCGAAACCAGTTGGCGGGAAAGATGCGGTCGTAGAGTTGCAGCATCTGCCATGAGAGCCAACTCGGGACATGCACGCCGTTGGTGATGTGACCGATCGGCACCTCCTCCTCGACCCGCCATGGCCAGAGTGCGGACCACATCTTGCGACTGACGTGGCCGTGCAGCGCACTGACGGCATTCGCCCGCCGCGACATCTTCAGGCCGAGCACCGTCATGCAGAACGGCTCGCCTTGATTGTGGGGTTCGACCCGTCCCAGCCCCATGAGTTGGTCGTGGGAGATGCCGAGGGCATCCCGCATCGGTCCGAGGTATTCCTCGATCAGTCCACCGTCGAACCGGTCATGCCCGGCGGGCACGGGCGTATGGGTCGTGAACACGGTCTGACGGGCCACCCGGCGGACGGCGTCGTCGAACGAGTAGCCGTCGCGTTCCATCCGCCCACGGACCGCTTCAAGCGTTGCGAAGACGGAATGTCCCTCGTTGAGATGATAGACGCCGGGCACGATTCCCATCGCCCGAATCGCCCGCACGCCGCCGACACCGAGCACGAGTTCCTGTCGGATCCGCAGCCGCGAATCGCCACCGTAGAGCCGGCTGGTGAGTTCGCGGTCTTCGGGGTTGTTCACCTCGACGTCTGAGTCGAGCAGGAACAAGTTGATGCGGCCCACCGCCATCCGCCAGACCTTGGCGAAGATGGGTCCTGATCGCGTGTCGATCTGCACCGTGATCTGCTGCCCGTCGGTACCGAGCGCGGGCTCGATCGGCAACGCCTCCGTTCGCGACTGCAAATACTCCTCGTGCTGATAGCCGTCGATATCGAGTTGCTGCTTGAAATAGCCCTGGTCGTAGAACAGGCCCACCGCAACCAGGGGAATGCCCAGGCCACTGGCGCTCTTGATGTGGTCGCCAGAGAGTACGCCCAGACCGCCGGAATAGATCGGCACCGATTCGTGGATGCCGAACTCTGCCGAGAAATAAACTACCGGCTTCGATCCCAGCACGCCGGCGTGGACGTTGCTCCAGGTCGAATCCCCGGCCATGTATTCCTTGAGCCGCCGATAGGCCTGGTTGATCCTGCTATAGAGCACCAGTTCGGCAGCGCGGGCTTCCAGCCGCTCGGGCGTGAACTCGCCCAGCAGCGCGATCGGGTTGTGGTCGAGTTGCCTCCACCGGATCGGGTCGAGTTCGCGAAACATGTTCGTGACCTCGGGATGCCAGCTCCACCAGAGGTTGCGGGCCAGTGCCAT
>JBIIFB010000291.1:0-2601 GCA_044237545.1 Pirellulales bacterium | reverse complement strand
CCGGCCGTCCCCACGCTCTGGCCAGAGAGCCGCAGCCGGCCGCGGTGATCCCGTCCGCGATTTCTCGAAGTTGACGGATGGGGGTACGAGTGTATACCATTCGATCTTTGGGCACCCATTCCACGGAGACTGCCATGAGCCCAGCGAAGGAGTCGATGATCGAAATCATCGGTCGGCAACCCGACGACAGCACTTACGACGAGATCCTGCGGGAGTTGGCATTCGCACGAATGGTTCAGCGCGGCCTGGATGACGCCGTCGCCGGCGGGACGCACGCCGCCGACGAGGTGGCTGAGGCGATCGAATCGTGGCGGAAATAAGGTGGACTTTCGAGGCGCTGCGTTGCCTAGAAGGGATTCACGAGTATATCGTGGCCGATAATCCGAGGGCCGCCTCCGATGTCGTGCGGGGCATCTACGCCAAGGTTCAACTTCTTTGCGAGCATCCGCGGCTGGGTCAGCGATATGAGCCAATCGACGACCGGGAAGTTCGCGAAACGTCCTACGGCCACTACCGAATCGCATACCTCATCGTGAGCGAGACGCGGATCGACGTGCTCGGTGTGTTCCATGCAAGCATGGACATCGAGCGGTATCTTCGCTGAACGAGGCCTGGCCGATGACCGAGCCCCAGGTCATCCCGAACTGCAGCGCGACATTTTTCATGGCGCGGCCTTGGCCGATGCCGGCTGCAGCCGCAGAAACCCGCCGTCGCGGACCACGCCGAGCTTCGCTTCGACCGCGGCATCGACCGGATCGGGGCCGGTCTGGCCGAGCCGCCTGCGGATCTCCTTCCGCAGCCACCAGAACCCAGAGTTCCACGAATAGAGAATGTTGCCGTGCGGCTGGCCGTTGACGGTGCTGATCGATTCGTTGAAGGCGGGCACATGAGCGATCTCGCGCTCAATCCGCTCGGCGAGCAGCCGGTCGATCTCGGCGGGGTCGGCCCCCAAGACTTCCTTGCATTTTCGGAGCCGCAATCCGATAATGCAATGATGATTGAACGAGATTTTTATTTCAAAGCCGTCCAAAGGGCGTTGGCCCGGTCACCTGTCTGCGGCCTGATCGGGCCGCGGCAATCAGGAAAATCCACCCTGGCCCGGGCGGTTGCAGCAACCGTTCCGAGCCACTACTTCGACCTCGAGTCGCCCCGCGACCAGCTCCGCCTTACAAACCCCGAACTCGCCTTGGGGAGCCTGGCCGGCCTCATCGTGCTGGATGAGATTCAGACCCGCACCGACCTTTTCCCCGTGCTGCGAGTTCTGGCCGATCGGCCAGCCGCCAACGCCCGGTTTCTGATCCTCGGTAGCGCGGCGCCGGAGTTGATGCAGCGATCCGCCGAGTCCCTTGCCGGACGGATCGAATACGTCGATCTCCATGGGTTCGACCTGCGGGAAACCGGTCCCGGCTCGACCGGACGGCTGTGGCTGCGGGGCGGCTTTCCGCGGTCGTATCTCGCTCCGAGCAACGCCGACAGCGTTGCCTGGCGGGAGGGGTTTGTGCGCACGTTTCTCGAACGCGACCTGCCACAGTTCGGCATCCGCGTGAGCGCGGCCGCCATGCGCAGGTTCTGGACCATGCTTGCCCATGGTCACGGCCAGCTCTGGAATGCGTCTGCGGTAGGCCGGTCGATGGGGCTTTCGGACAAGACGGTGCGGGCGTATCTCGACGAACTCAGCCAGACCTTCATGGTGCGGCAGCTGCAGCCGTGGTTCGAGAACATCGGCAAACGGCAGGTGAAATCCCCCAAGGTCTATCTGCGTGACTCGGGCCTGTTGCACCATCTGCTTGGTCTGGAGACGGCCGAGCAGCTTCACGGTCATCCCAAGGTCGGCAGTTCGTGGGAAGGCTTCGCGCTGGAACAGATCCTTCGCACCACACGGCCCCAACAGGCCTTCTTCTGGGCGACGCAGGGAGGAGCCGAGCTTGACCTGCTCATCCTGCAAGATGGTCGCCGCGTAGGGTACGAGTTCAAGTATTCTGAGCGTCCACAGCTGACAAAGTCGATGCGGGTCGCGATGGAGGATCTGCACCTTGATGAGCTCGTCGTGGTCTGCCCCGGAGACGTGCAGGCGACCCTCGCCGAAGGCATCCAGTTCCGAGGCCTCGACACGAGGTGACAGCCACTCAATGTGGCGTTCTTCTGCCTTCTCCTCAACCGCCCACACCCGATCAGGCCCCCAAGGACGGATACCGCTCCCTCGATGAGCGGATCGCCATCGGAAAGGCCCGGGCCAAGGAACTGCCGCTCGAACAGATCGGCGACCCGCCGCCGCGGGATGGCCGGCCCGACATCGTCGAGGGCTGGGATGAGGGCGGGCTCCCCGAACACCGAAGCGAGCGTCAGTCGCCTCGGCTCACAATGCGGACCAGATCGCGGCCGTCGTTGCCCCCCTGCACCATCGGCGTGCGGCCGATGCGGTCGGACAAATGCTTGCCAACGGCGGAATTCGCCAGCCCGGGAGACGACGGGAAGCCTCTGACGGTCAGGATTCACCGCCGAGCGAGCAGCCGGGGACGGCACCAAAAAAAACCCCTTGCGAAGGCCGCTGTTGTCGGCACATCGCAGGGGTTTCAGAAGCAGAGGCTCCGGTCGGAGTCG
>JBIIFB010000290.1:0-2605 GCA_044237545.1 Pirellulales bacterium | reverse complement strand
GATGGAACAGCCGTATCTGCTGGGAACGCCCATATGAATGCCTGCTTTTTGGTGAGCGCGAAATCTTTCGACAAGGGAGTGTATCCCCTCGTGCTGAGTCGGGCGGCTTCTGAGCGACACCTCAGCTGCGGTGCAGAAACCCCCTCATACAGCGAGATGTCGTTTTTAGCGGTATTCTCAGAGCAGAGACACGACTAACCCCGAGGTTTGGCGGCTGTTGGTTCTCTTGGTCATGGGTTTTGCCCCTCGGCGACCTGCATTACGCCTTTCCTGGTAGGGTCGAGTGTGGACTGTTTGGCCTCGTCGGCGTCGGCGAATCATTCCGCGAATGCCGCGCTGCATTGTCGAGGCATCGATTGTTTCCAGACCCGCTTGCCCGATAGCGGATATTTCGAGGACTCTGGGCATGAATAGCATCCGCTCGAAGAAGTTAGTGCAAAAGTTGCAGCGGGATGCGGCATCTGCGGCACCTCGCGCGGGCACAGCGCGGCGAGGCCTCAATGCACTCGACGCTCTCGTCGCCGATCTCTATCGCACCGGTATTGTCCAGAGCATCATCGTGCATACGGTTCTGCTGCTCGCACTCGCCCTCACGCTGATTGGCCCCGACACTCGCGCCGTGCCGGTGAGATTAGCGATTGATTTCAGCCAGAAGGCTCAAGGAGAGGTGGATCTGCAGTCGGACGAGTTGCTGATGCCGATGGACGAAGCTGCAAGGAGCAACGTCGAGCAGGCGGAAATCATTTCAGACCGACTGCTTGCCGAGACTGACGCCGTCGACGTGGGCGATGTGCAACTTGTTTCACTTGTGGCCGATGCACCGTCTGTAGAACCCGATTTCTCAGATCTGGTCGGGGAAGTGCCACACGCTGCTCGGCCGGCGCGGCCTTCCAGCGTGCCCCGGCGGATTGCAGCGACTGTCGGTCGTGGGGGGCAGGCGGAGAGGGAAGGGGGCGTTGGGGGTGGTTTCGGGGGAGAGATGGGCCGAAGGCTTGCTGCAGCTGGAGCGAAGACAGGAGATGTGCAGATATCGATTGCGTGGAACGGCGTCGACGACATTGATGTCCATGTCATGGTCGAGCCCCTGGTCGGCGGTTCGTATTCGATGATCAGCTGGATGAACAGAAGGGGGCTGTGCGGTGGCTTTCTTGATGTCGACGCCAATGCCAATCCCGGCATACTCACACGAATTCCGGTCGAGAATATTTTTTGGGCCAAAGGTCTTGCGCCGTACGGTCGCTACACCGTTGCGATTCATCACTTCAGGAGCTGGTCGGGGCAGGCCCGCATGCCAGTTGATGTCGCGGTATTGGTAGATGGAGAAGTCAAGCGATTTCGCCCTGTGGCGACGGTAGGCCAGCCGTTGACTGTGGTGACCACGTTTGATCGCAGGCCGTCGCAATGACTTTCTGACAGCTCTCCAGCGGCATGCAACCCGCTCGCGTGGCCGACGGCCGTGACGCTCGGGCAGCATCTCGACAAGGTGTTTGCGGTGTCCGGTCCCCAGAAGAAGACGGCGACGGCCGACTGTCAGACGGCAGCCTCGGGAACGAATCGCAGAAAACCAATACCCTCGACAGGGATCGAACCTGTAACCTTCAACTTCGGAGGCTGACGCTCTATCCAATTGAGCTACGAGGGCGTGCTGAGGAGTTTACCAGCCCCGGCCACCCGGCGGTAGCGGCTCCGCCCCGGCTGTTTTCAGCCTGGGAACCTGCCGCATGCCACCGCCGGGCGCACCCCAGGGGGGCCACAGCTCGCTCGTCGAGCCCGTCGCCGCAGCCCCGGGAAGGTGTCGTCGCATTCCCCAATCGTCGCCCGAATCGCGGGCGAAACGCTCAGGCGAGATTCGCCACTGCTTGCCCGCCGGCGGCCGCAACAGCTCACGCCGACTTCCGCAGCGGCTCCGCATCCCGCGGCCGGCGACGGGGGCCAGAGAGAACCTCCTGCCCTTCGTCGATCCGAATCGTCGTCCCCTCGCTGTCCGCAGGCGCCGCGTCTGCGGCTGTATCCGTCGCCGCTTCGGTCGTTGTATCGATCCCCATGTCGGTCGCTAGGTCGGTCGCCAGATATCCCGCCAACTGCCGGCGTCGACGGGCGTGGCTCACGAGCTGACACGCCCCGACGAAGCGGCCCAGAAGCATTGGCACCGTTCCGAGCGGAGCCGACACGACCGTGTGACGGATCACCTCGATGACGTGCAGCAGGAACGACGGCAAGAACGACCGACCCGCAAGCGATCTCCAGAACAGCCGCTCCCCATGGAGCCCCGCGCGAAACCCGCGCTCCCACGCAGGCTCCCCTCCAGCCACCACCCGCGAACCCTCTTCCACGACCGTCGACACGCCCCGGGTGGCAAGCTCCACCGCCATGTCGACGTCGGCCAACCGGTCGCCACAGGCCGCACTGAAGCCAGCCCCGGCATCGCGGACAAGATCCGCCCGCCAAAACCCGGCCTCAAGCCGCGGACCAGCCACCGGCCACTGCGGACGCCGCGCTCCCACGCGGCGTTCCGCCCCCGAGCCGACGGCGGCAGTCGTCCCCATCCCCGGACGAGTCAGCGCCACACGTCGACCACCACGCTTGTACTTCACCCCCGCCGACA
>JBIIFB010000171.1:0-7810 GCA_044237545.1 Pirellulales bacterium | reverse complement strand
GTCGAGCGCGACTTTCATGTAGCCGTGCTCCACGTCCGGCCGACGGGCATCACGGCCGCCGACAACACGGTGCTCCATCCGAAAGACTCGCCGGAGGCGGTGGCCCTCGCGCAGCAGGGCGGGTGGAATCGGAAGTTCTTCTACGCCAAGACGGAGAAGATCGAGATCGCGCCGGAGGAGTGGCATGAGCTGTCGCTGGAGCTGCGCGGGAAGGAGTTGTCCGCGTTCATCGATGGCAAGAAAGTGCTCGACTACACGACACTGGCTGGTGATACGCCGAAGACCAGCATCGGCCTGAGCCCAGGGGGCAACAAGAAAGACGTGCTCGACACGTGGTTCGACGATATCCATGTCGAGCCGTTGGAACGTTGACAAGTCCTGGAGCGGTGGCCCCTCTTCTTCAGGAACGCGGCCGAGGACAGCGCGACGGGGAGGTGCACAGCAGCCCGCGCTCGTAACCACGGGCCAAGGCCTGCGTGCGGTCGACCACGCCGAGCTTTTCTATGATGGCGGCCACGTGTGCCTTGGCCGTGCGTGTGGAGACTCTGACCGACGGGGAGTGATGGCAGCAGGGCCGGTTGTCCAAGTGTGGCGGTTCCACCCGCGATCCTACTCGTCGCTGAGGAGCAGGGCCCAGCCCCGTAGGCCGCCGATGTGTTCGAGCGTGATCCGAACAGCGGCCAGCATGGGGTAGGCAAGAATCAGGCCGAGAATCCCCCAGGCCCAGCCCCAGTAGGAGAGCCAGAGAAAGAGCAGCGTGGGGTCGAGGTTGAGTTGCTTGCCCGACAGCCGGAGCTCGAAGAAGTCGATCCAGAAGACGCGGTTGAGCACGATCAACGTGGAAAGCAGCGTCGCCATGACCGCACTGTCGAGGTCGAGGTAGGCCATGAAGAGCGGCGGAATACAGGCAGCCATGCTGCCGATGTAGGTGATGTAGTTGGCGGCGAAAAACAGGAAGGCCCAGAGCATCCAGTGGTCGAGGCCGAACACATACATGAGTATGCCGGCCGAGACCGCCATTCCCACCCCCGTCGCTGTCTTCACAACCATAAACCGCTCCATCGATTCCGTGATGCCTTCGCCGATAGCCACCAGCCGACTGCCACGTTCGCCGGGGAAGGCCCGGAGCACGCGGGCCTTGAGCTTGCGGCTGCCGAGAAACAGGAAGACGAGGTAGCAGAACACGCCCACAAAAAGCTCCAAGATGTGGAGGCCGTGCGAGAAGACGTAGTCCAGTACATCCTGGGAGGTGATCCGGAACCAATCGGCGGGCGTGGTGCGGGCGGGCCTAATGACGGGCGGGCGTGCCCGCTGCGGGGCGTCGTGTCGAAGATCGGCTGCGTCTTCGGCCTGATCGTCGACGCGATCGTCGGTATTCTGGTCGGTACGCTGGTCAACCTGGTCCGCGTCGGCCGACGCGGCTCTCTCGACGGTATCGTCAGCAGCCGCCAGCAGATCCCGGGTTTGCTCAGTGAGAGGCTGTGTGAGTGGCTCAGCTGGAGCAGGGACCGTCGCGGCGGTCGGAAGCCGTGCCGGCTGCGTGGTGACTGGAGCCGGCTGCGATCCAGCCGTGAATGCGGGCCACCGCGTGGACACGTACCTCGCGATCCGGTCCTCGTAACGCGGCCAGGACTTCCGAAAGATGTCGGCCTCCCGGAAAACGAACTGGGCCGTGAGAATCGACGCGATCAGCGTCAGGCCGATGAGTGCGGCGTAGGCGGTCCACGGCTGCATCCCCAGCCTCGCGAAGGACTTTGCGCCGAACTGCGTGGCATGAAAAAGAAACACCGCTACGAGGAGTGGCTGCAACACGGGCCCCATCACCGTGGCCGCGGTGCCGAAGGCCAGCACCGCAAGGGCAACAAGCGCCGCAGTGCCTGCCGACGTAATACGAGCATCACGGCCGGCGGACTGGGGTTCGGGATCGGGGTGTGATGTATCCATGCGGGCCAGTGTATGCCGAAACGGCGGCCGGTAGAGTCGTCACTCCGCCGGCACAGGCACCGCGAGTGGTGGTTCGCCGGCGGCTGTCAGGCTGACCGCTCCGCTCAGCACCCGCTGCTTGTCGGTGATCAGGATCTGAACGTCAGGCGGCAGGCGGCCGCCCTCCGTCCGCACCGTGAATTCATGCCGCACCCGGCCGGTCTCCGGCTCGACGATGTGCACTGCCCGCAGGCAGGTGGGGGTCACGCACACCCGCACGCAGGGCAACCTGTCGGCCAACGTTGCCGGATGGCTTTCCAGGACGGAGATCTGTACATGGTCGGCAACGTCAGCAGGCGCCAGCGTGACCCGGATATCGGACCCCGGCAGGCCGGTCAGTTCCAGCCGGCGCTCCACGCCTGGCGTCAGGTCGGCGAGCGGCACGGCGACGTCCGGCGGTGTCTTCGTAAAGCGAAACCAACCGCGGATCTCGGCCCGGTCGGCCGATCGCGGCCAGTGGGCAGCCACGAGATCGAGCACCGGTACCGGTCGATAAGGCTGAAACAACAGGTCGTAGAAGACGAATGGGCCGCCGACCGCGCCGTCACCGGAACGGGGTGCCACCTCCACCCAACTCTCGACGGGCCGTGGAGAGAACTCGGCCGCATTGGCATTCTGGATCGACAGTGGAAAACGGACCGAGTCGCCGAACCGTGAGGCAAGATGCGCCCCCACGAAGAACAGCCGCTGCGGGTCGGCGGGGGAGAAGAGGTTTGTGCGGCTGTCCCGGAGTCCCTGCTCCGTGCCGCCATCGTAGCGGCGGAATTCAAGCGTTCTTCCGCCCCGGACGTAGAGATCAATCGCCTCGCCCCCCTCCGTTTCGAAGCCGCGCCGCGGTGGACTTGCCCCGGACTCGAGAACCGCTTCATAGGCCCGCGGTCGACCAACGAGCACTGCAGGCAGTGTCAGTGACGCTCCGAGGCCGACGCTCTCCCGGGGCGCATCCGGCCCCCGAACCTGCCACCGCAAGAGCCGCATCGATTCACGAAGCGACTTGCCCAAGGACTCGGCATTGGCGGCCTCGTAGAAACGCCCCCCGGAGCCGGTGGCAAGATTTCGCACCTCGTCCATCCGCGACGCACGGTCCGTTGCATTGGCCGCATATCCAAAGCCGATCACGTCGACTCGCAGGGGCACTCGGCGCCGGCCGTTCTTGCGGGCGAGCTGGTCTTCCAGGGCCGATGCGGTCACGTAGCGTCCGCCCGTCTGGTCGTTCGCGCCGTCGGTGACCACGAGCACATGACCGGGCCGGTCAGTCCGGCCGCCGTCGAAGTCCGTGATCAACGCCTCCGAGATCGCCAGATAGAGCGGAGTCTCACCGCCGGGTTCGAGCGGCGACAGCGTCATGCCCATCCGCTCCACAAGGGCGGGCGTGAGCGGTTGCATCGGCAGCACCTGCTCCACGTCGTCTCCAGGAACCAGCGTAAAGGGCTGGCCGCCGCGGCCCGCCGTGGCTTTGGCGATGGTGCCAGCCGGCGTGAGTCCGGCGACATACTTCCCGTCTTTGCCACGTGACCACCTCGTGCGGTGACCGTACAGCCATAGAGACACGTCCCAACGGCCAGATGTGGCCATGCCTGCGAGAAGTTCGGCGACCGCGGCCTTCCCCGCATCGAGACGGGTTCGGCCGTCTGCCAGCCGCTGACCCATGCTGCCGGAGCAGTCGAAGACGATCGCCACCGACTGCGCCTGCGGGAGGTCGCCACGAACCGTGACCCGCGTCGGGAGTTGGGGAGAGGCCTCCCACTCAGTTGTCCGCGAGGCCGCCGCAGCCGCAACCGGCAATCCAACGACCATTCGGTGACCGCGATACCAAGCCGTCAGGTCGAGGACGGCCGTGCGGTTTAATTCGATGCTCCGGGCCGCCGTGGGATCGAGCTGCCAGGATGACTCCTCCGGCGGTGACACGACCCGCACGCCGGCGCGACTGGCGACGGCTCTCCCGGCGTTTTGATCTGGTTCGCTACCAGCTGGGTTGCGAAGAAGCTCGAGCGGCCTGCCATCGACCGACTCCGAGAGCCACACCGCTGCCCGCCCGGCCGGTACCCCCGGGCGGGCGGCGAGGCTCACCTTGTTTTTCGGGGGCTCAACGCCACTGGCCGACGGCAGAACGAGCCGGTTGGGAGTCACCTCCAGGTCGGCAAACCTGCTCCACTCCGCGGCGAGGCTGTCGATTCTCGCCGTCAGGCGTGCGCGTTCGCGGTCGCCGAAGACGATCGCATTGCTTCGCACGATCTCCGCCGCCGACTCGATCAAAACGCGAGCTTTATGGAAGCAGTAGATCGGCTCATCCGCTTCGATGCCCGCCCAAAACTCATCCAGCGTCGTTTCAGCGTGATGGATCAGCCTGGCATGCCACGCCGCGGCGAAGTAGCGTTGCGTCGGTGTCGAGCCATCGCGGATATGCGGACGCTGGCCTGCAACGGCGGCGAGACGACGACTCACATTGCTGCCGCGAGCCAGCAGCTCGAGTGCCCGGGCATCGCTGTCGCGGCTGCCAATCTCGAGCTCCGCGCGTTGGCGGTCGAAGCCAGCAATAATCAAAGGGAGTGATCGCGCGGCCGAACGAACAGCCGTCACCTGGCGACCGACGTTAGCGGCGATGTCCGCTGCCGACGTTGGTAACGTCGGTGAACCGAACGGGTTTACCACGAGGATGGGAAGCACCGGATTCAACAGCGCGTTCCGCCACGGCACCCAGCCCGCCACGACAGCTGTTGCGTCGGCCGGGGGCAGCGGATCGTTCTGCGGAGGTGAAAGAGCCACCAGTGCGGCATGGCGACGGTCCAGGGTATCCGCCCGCCGCAAGAGTCGCATGCGCAGGTCGCCTTGCACCAGCGGCAGCGTCAGCACACGACGGATGGCACCGTGCGTCCGTGGACTGTCGGGGGCCTGCGTCGCCAGGTCTGCACAACTCGACAGGAAGACTGCCTTGATGTCGGTGAAACTCGACTCGCACCGGGCCCGCGCCTCATCGATCGCGCCGGCCGAGGGCGTCGTCACTGTCTCGGTGTCGCCCGACGGCACCACAGCCGCATCGACGGCCAGCTCGAGCTGTTCGACCGCGAGCAGCAAGGCGACAATATCGGCGGGCTTCGTGAGCAGGCTCCCACTCTCCGCGTCGGTCGGTTCGCGGGCGGCATGACGTAATTCCTCGACCCACCAAGCCGCCAAATAGGGTAATTCCGCCCGCACCACGTCGAGCAGTTCCAATGCCTGGAGCCGCTGTCGCGCAAGCGTCATGCGCTGGTCGAATGCCTCCTGGCTCTGGCCAGAGATTCGGATGGCCTCGGCGAGATTCGCCGGTCCGCCGACGAATGCCAGGTCGAGTGCCTCTCTCATTGTGGCATTTCCCCGGCTGGCCAACAGAGTGGCCTCGACGATCCGGTCGGCCCGCACATCGTACGCGTAGACAGCCTCACGCGACTTCGACACGACGCGGATGAAGTTGCAGAACGCCTCCGGCTGGCGCTGCCAGTCGGCTGGGTCGGCCCACCGCACCAGCATCCGCAGCAGGTGGATCTGCGCGGGATTGAACGCCACGCCCTCGGGCCTCGGGCCGACGCATTCCAGCCAGCGGACGAGAGCGGCCCTGTCGATGTTCGCGGGGTTTTCGCATTGCTTCACCAGCCACAGCCAGGCGGCCTCGGCCCTGCGCATCCAGACGTCGACCTCGTCGCTGCCAGCCGGCGGTTTTGCGGTATCGTCCCGCGGCTGGCCGATCGCAATAAAGCGTTCGGCCGCCGCAAGCCAGCGTTGCAGATCTTCGTCGTTGCGTCCTGCAAGCGGCCCCGTTCGGCTGGAGGCCAGCCGGATGCCCGGCAGCAGTTGTGCGCTCGAAATGAGCGAGAGGCCGAGTTCCGTCTCCATGCGCTCGACGGCCGTGTCAACTTCGACGAGCTCTTCGCGATAGGCCGTACCGGCCGAGCGGAGCTTCTCCGCTCGCAGAAGCGTGTGCTGATAGGCTGACCAGGTCAGTGGTCGCTCACGGATGGCCGAGGGCCGCAGTTGCTCTGCCGCCCTCCAGCGGTCGGCCAGCCAGGTGTCTTCGGAGAGGTCGGCATCGCTCCGCAGTTCGACGACCGGTGCCTTGGAGGCCGTCCACGCGAGGGCGGCATCGGCGTTGCGATCGGACGACGTCGACGTCAGGATGGGAGTCTGACGATCTCCGAGCATTGCCCGTGCCCATTGATCCACGCGCAGGGTGAGGTAGGCCGACAATTCCTGGAGCTCGACCCGGCCGTCGGCGTCGCCCCAGGGCCTGGCATCGGCAGCGCCCCGCATGCCGCGGACAAACTCCAGCACGGCACCGCTCGCTCCCAATGCGGCACTGGAATAGGAATTCTGTCCCGTGGATGCGGGCACCATAACCCACAGACGCTTCAGGTTGGAGACAGCCATGTGGGCCTCCACGGCGGGCGGAAAGGCCCCATCGTCGACGCCCAGCGGCCAGTCGGTTGACGGCCTGCAGGCATCGAGGACCACAAGAATGCCAACCCGCTCGGGAAGGGCGTCGCGGAGGCCGGCGAGGAGGCGTTCGACGGAGAGGTAGGAGTCTTCCTCCAGTCCCGCAGGGTCCGCGGATGTACCCGGTGGAACGATGCATGGGCGGCCCTTGTCGTCGAGTGTGCCAATGGCGGTCAGGTGAACGATCGCCATGTCGCCATCGGGCCCACCGGGCTTTACACGGCGGAGCGTCGAGGCGAGCGTGGCCAGCATCTCGTCGGCGTTGGCCGATGCCAGTGCGGGACTGACATCGAAGATGGCTGCCGTTCCCGGCTCATAGAAACGTTTGCCAGGGGTCCCCAGCGATGCGATCAACGCACGGTCTTCGTCGGCCAGTGCGATGGGTGCCAGTGGAAAGCGGTAGCTGGTGACGAAGCCTACGACGATTGGCACCTGCCGGCGCACCGTCAGGAGCATTCGCACCAGGAGCACGATCAGGGCAAGCGATATGGCCGTGAGCATGATCCGTCGCGCCATTAACCATCGGGATCGCAGACGCAGCTGTGGATCGATCCCGCCACGCCATGATGCCTGGGCGGCCGGCGCAGCGAGCGCTGATGTCGGCACGGGCTGCACGTCATTGGCTGGAGCCCGCCGTGGGCTTCTTCCGCCGCGGGAACGCCAGGAATCGACCCGCATCGTGGGCCTTCCGGCGGCACCGGCATCAGAGTCGTTTGGTTCGTCTGGAGAACGATTCATCGGTTCCGTTGATCCGAATGACGGTTATGCACGATGCTGGGCATCATACCGTGACTGCTGGCCGCAGACGGTTCCGTGGCTGCCGGCATCGCCCGTGGCCACCTGAAAATGGCGATGGCCAGCGCCGCCGTCAGGCAGACGAGCGCCAGCCAACGCAAGCGGTCACCCGCCGTCAGACCTGTGGCCGGCAACGGCAAGTCAGGCGGCACGGATCGGATAGCCGGGAGCGACGGCACGGCCACGGCTGCCGATTCCGGCGTCATCGACCGCCGCGCAGTGGGAGGAGTCGGCGCAGGGAGCGGAGGCAGTGGAGCGGGAACGCCGGGCCGAATGATTGGCGGTGGGATGCCCCTTGAGCCGGCCGTCGGCGCAAGGGCGAGACGCGTTTCCGCATGCCGGCGGCCTGCCAACAACGGAGTGGGCTTGCCGGCGATGCGGGTCGATGGCTGTCGCTGCTCCATGCCGACGAGAAAGTCCGGTACGGCCGCCGCATCAGCCTCGGCGAAGGGGGTGCCGGGCTCCAGCGGCTGCCAGACGGCTGCACCGCGATCGGCGGCGAACGGGCGGGGCCCCGCAGTCACAGGCGCCCGCACCAGCACACTCTGGGTGCCAGGCAGGAGTG
>JBIIFB010000289.1:0-2633 GCA_044237545.1 Pirellulales bacterium | reverse complement strand
TGAACCGCTGCAGCCGTCGCTGCCATGCTGCGGACTTCCGCGGGTCTGCCGGTCGAGCCATGAGTCGCCTCCTTGAAAACGGGTTGAAAAGTGTCAACCCGCGAGGCTATCAGGGCAGTCAAGGCTGGTTGTGGTGGGCGCTCACGCACGCCACGATCGCCTGGACTTGTGGGGCGGGGAGACGGCGTGGGTTTATCATTGCCTCAATACGGCTTCCAGTGAATGCCGCTTCTGAGCACGCGTCAGTCCACGATCCCCATAGAACCGAATCGAACTAGTGTTGAGCGACGCACGACCTATTGCTGCGGCGGTAACTCTCGTAACGCTAGGCTAACTTATGTTCACGCTAAGCCGCATTGCCACGGGAAGCCCCGTGTTTTGCGAGATCAAAAGCCACGCAACCTATTTGGCCTCGTCCCACTCGCAGATATATCCGCATCGCTCATCCTGAGGAAAGTCATTCAACCCAGTCACCCACTTGCCGTTCTCATACCACAGCCACCAGGTTAGTCCGTGCTCTTTGTTCTCGAAGTTATCTGGCTGTGTTGCCGTCCACGGTAGGCGCCGTGGCATGGGCGAGCCGTCTAAATGAGTCCACTCGCCTTCGCGCCTGGAATCCGTTCCGTCTATCCACAAGAACATCTTTTTCTTTTGTGGAAGCAGCAATTCGGTGAACGCAGCAAACTCGTTCGGTTTAGTGATGCGGGCGAGATAGCCACCCTTTTTGATGCATCTGTCCACCGCCTCCGCTTGCGTCACCTTTTCTCCAACGAAAACGTAATACAAGTGCCTGTCGATTTTGCGGGCGTCCGGAGGGATGCTCTGGCCAATCGGTGCATCGATGAGTCCAACGAAGGGTGATTGGGTCGGACGCGTTAAAGATTTCCACTCGCTTTGGATCGCGTCGGCAGCAGCAATCGGGTCCTTTATCGCATCGTTTTTTAACCGTTGTTTCGAGAGAGAGTCGTATTCCGCCTCAAGTGTGCGCAGCGACTTAGCATACATTCGTTTCACATCGTCCACCGTGTTCTTCAGCATCTTGTCGCCTTCAGGAAGGGTCCCCTGCTTATCCAACAACTCAAGCATTGTTTTATATTTCTTGGCGGCATCAATCTTTCCAGCATCTCTCTCAGCCTTCATCCGCTTTTGAATGGCTTCTCGCAACGTTTCCGAAGCCTGTTCGACAGCGGCGTTGTAGTCTGCCCACGCCTTGTCAAGTTCGGGATCGCCAAGACCGTTCTTCGGCCGCACGTATGTGCCCGTAGGGGGCACGGACTTCTCTTCATCCTCGGCGGCAGGGGAGTTCTCTGCCTTTGCGGTCGCGCCCGAGTTGTCACCGTTCAGCAGATTCTCCAACGTCGGCGGCCCAGATCGATTTTGGGCTAAGACGCTGCTGCCAACGCTCACAACGAAAACGAACATCGCCAAAACAGCCAAACGCATACGCCAACTCCAGACGGAAAACGAGCCTGCAGCTAGCTAGCATATCCCTCCCCGACTGCGGGAGTCTACCCGCCCACCAGCTTGAACGATCCCGCGACGCAGTACGGATAGCTTTTGGCGAATGCAGCGGCTACGGCCTCGCCGGCTACCCCTAGCAGCCCGTGGACGAAGTCGTTTTTCCTGTCCGTGACTGCTTGATCGTCACTCGCCGACGGGTCGGGATCGATGCGGCCCATATCTGACCGGCGCCGTCAGCAGAGATTCCAACGCCGATATGAGCTGCTCAAAGTGACTCCAGGCAAGTTGCACAAGCGCGCGGAGCCCCTGCAGGGCCTTCGGACTCCCGATTCCGCACAACGCCCGCATGATCACGGAGAGGTTGCGTGCGGCGACCGCCATCAAGTGCCGCTTCGTCACGCCGACCAACCCCCGAAGCCATGTTCGTCTCGCTCCTCCCGTGTCGCAGACATGGGCGAACGATCGCTCGGTGAGTTCACTGCGAAGTCGAGACAACTGCTTGCCGCGATTGCCCTTCGTCCTCCGGCGATTGGCGTAGACCGCCTGCTTCTCGCTCGGATCCTTGTCGGTCCAGCGGCGATGCGTGGCAGAAGTCCTTTCTGGGATGTACGTCCGCATGCCCAACTCGGCAGCAAGCGTGACGACCTTCGTCGAGTGGTAGCCCTTGTCGGCCACGATCGCTTTGATGGTGTTCTCGCAGTCGCTCTGGTCGAGGTTCACTGCTGCGTCGATCGCCGTATCGATGACTGTTACCGTGTCCGCTGCAGTGCCGGGATGAATGGTCGCCGCGACCACGATGTCAGTATCGAGATCGACGGCATGCTCGGCCTTGTAGGCCATGTGCGTCGTCCCGTCTTTCATGCGGGTGATCGTCGCATCGGGATCGTTGGGGTTTTCCCAATCGTCGTTCGAGACCTTCTTTTCAGGCCGCGTGCGATCGAACTGCCGCAGTTCGTCGTCCGTCGGATCGTCGAGACCGGCCTTCTTGGCAAGCTTCTTCGTGTAGTCCTTCCAGCCCTTGCCGGAGTCTTTCCGAACGATCGATCGCATCGAGGCATTCGCCTCGATCGTTGTCGAATCGATCCCAATAGCCTCACCCCAGAGCAGGCCCTTCCGGGCGGCGACACGAAGGATGAACCGGAAGACCTCGTCGTAGACTTCCTTCGGCAGTC
>JBIIFB010000170.1:0-7853 GCA_044237545.1 Pirellulales bacterium | reverse complement strand
ACGAGAAGAAGGAGATGGCCAAGGCTTATGTCCTGAACCGTGGCGAATACGACAAGCGGCAGGATGAGGTGACCCCCGACACCCCCGAGGCTCTGCCGGCGTATCCTGCGTCGCTGCCGAAGAACCGGCTGGGCCTCGCCCAGTGGCTTCTGCTCGACGATCACCCGCTCACGACCCGAGTCACGGTTAATCGTTTCTGGCAAGAGGTTTTTGGCACGGGTCTTGTCCGCTCCAGCGGAGACTTCGGCATCACCGGAGAACTGCCGAGCCACCCCGAGTTACTCGACTGGCTGGCAGTCGATTTCCGTGAATCTGGTTGGGACGTCAAGAGGTTGTTCAAGCTGTTCGTGACGAGCGCCGCGTATCGGCAGCAGGCACATGCGACGCCAGAGAAGATCGCCAAGGATGCTGCCAATCGGCTGCTCTCGCGGGGCCCGCGGTTCCGCATGGATGCCGAGATGGTCCGCGACCACGCTTTGGCCGCCAGCGGTCTGCTCGTCAAGCAGATCGGGGGGCCGAGTGTGAAGCCCTACCAGCCCGAGGGCGTCTGGGAGGCCGTCTCGATGGGAGGCAACACCAGCCGCTACCAGCAGGACAAGGGGCAGAATCTCTACCGCCGCAGCATGTATTGGTTCTGGAAGCGTTCGGCGCCGCCCGCCTCAATGGACATCTTCAATGCGCCGTCACGCGAGGCTTGCACCGTGAAGCGGGAACGGACCAACACACCGCTCCAGGCGCTCGTGACCTTGAACGATCCCCAGTTTGTGGAGGCGGCGCGGGTGTTGGCCGATCGCACGCTGGAACTGGGCGGCGAAAGCGAAGATGCCAGGATCGATTTTCTGACGCACAGGCTCCTGGCAAGGTCGTTGGCCGCTGAGGATCGGACCATCGTGAGGAAGTCGCTCGCCGATCTGACCGAGTGGTATAAGGCCCACCCCGATGATGCCAAGCAGTTGATCGCGATCGGAGACTCGAAGCCCCGGGCCACCGATCTGGTGCAACTGGCCAGCTGGACGATGTTGACGAATGAACTTATGAACCTCGACGAGGTCCTCTGTAAATAAAAAAGGTGGCAGGAGGAAAAAGAGTCCTGACACCTTTTTGGGAGAAGCACATGCATCCGATGATTCGCTCACCGCTTGATGAAATCGGGCTGAACCTGACCCGCCGCCGCTTCTTCGATCGCGGCAGCCATCTGCTGGGCGGAGCGGCCCTGGCGACGATGCTGGGAGAGGGCCGGGCTTTCGGTAACGCGTCTTCATCACCGACGGCTGCTCTTGACCGTGTCGCCGGGGCAATCGGCCCGCAGTTTGCGCCGAAGGCAAAGCATGTGATCTACCTGCACATGGTCGGTGGCCCGCCGCAGCAGGATCTCTACGACTATAAGCCAGTCATGAACGACTGGTACGACAAGGACCTTCCCGAGAGCGTCCGCAACGGTCAGCGGCTGACCACTATGACGTCTGGGCAGACCCGGTTTCCGATCGCGCCGTCGAAATTCAAATTCGCTCAGCACGGCCAGAGCGGCATGTGGGTGTCAGAACTCTTGCCGAACACGGCGAAGATGGTCGACGACATGTGCTTCATCCGCAGCATGCACACCGAGGCCATCAACCACGAGCCGGCGATCACCTACATGCAGACGGGCAATCAGATCTCGGGGCGGCCCTGTCTTGGCGCATGGGCCAGCTACGGGCTGGGCTCGCTCAACAAGGATCTGCCGACATTCGTGGTCCTGGTGGCACGGCCGTCGAACACCGAGCAGGTGCAGGCGATCGGCGCGCGTCTCTGGTCGAGCGGCTACCTACCGGGCGAATATGCCGGCGTGAGCTTCCGCAGTGCCGGCGACCCGATCCTCTACATCAACAACCCGCTGGGCGTTGCCTCCGAGGTGCGTCGCAAGACACTCGACGGCCTGCAGGCCCTGAACCAGCGGACGCTCGAACAGGTCGGTGATCCTGAGACTCGCACCCGGATCGCGCAATATGAGATGGCCTTCCGGATGCAATCAAGCGTTCCGGAGCTGACCGACCTGGCGAGTGAGCCCGAGCATACCTACGAACTTTACGGCGAGGCGGCGCGGAAGCCCGGGACGTTTGCCAACACGGCGCTGATGGCCCGCCGCATGGTTGAGCGGGGCGTGCGGTTCGTGCAGATCTACCTCAACAACTGGGATACGCACGGCAATGTCGCCGGCCGGCTACCGAGCCAGTGCAAAGACATCGATCAGGCCTGCCACGGTCTCGTGCAAGACCTGAAGGCCCGTGGACTGCTCGACGAGACGCTCATCATCTGGGGTGGTGAATTCGGCCGCACGGTCTATTCGCAGGGCGGGCTCTCGAAGGAGAACTACGGCCGTGACCACCATCCGCGGTGTTTTACGATGTGGATGGCAGGCGGCGGATCGCGTCCGGGCCAGATCTATGGCGAGACCGATGACTTCTCCTACAACATCGTGAAGAATCCCGTGCACATCCGCGACTTTCATGCGACTGTGCTCGAGTTGCTGGGCTTCGATCATGAGCGTTTCACCTACCGCCATCTCGGACTCGATCAGAAATTGACCGGCGTCGAGCACGCAAAAGTGATCAAGGACCTCGTCATCTGAGCCCAGTCTCGGTCTTTTCCGCACGCGTGCGGTGGACGCTGGGCACTGCGGCTGACTTCGTTGACGGCTCAGCGGGAGGCCGCTCCCGGAGATCGTGCAGAGAGCAGCCCCAGATCGAAGGCCCGGGCCACGGCCTGCGTGCGATCGCCGGCACCGAGTTTCTCGATCACGCCGGCGACGTGTGCCTTGGCCGTATGCGTTGAGATGCCCAGTAGCCTGCCGATCTCATTAGTGGTGAAGCCCTCCCGCATGAACGCCACGACCTCGATCTCCCGAGGAGTCAGCGAGACGCCGGCCACCTGCCGGACCGGCCGGGCAACACGGTGCTCGTGGCACCGGGCATCTACCGTGAGAGGATCGCGGCTCCTCGGAGCGACACCGCAGGCTACCCGCACCAGTTCTACGTGCGCGAGGTCCGGCGGATGCGGTCTGCCTATGTGGTCACTCAAAAAGACATGGCGGCGCTGGCATGTAACCGCAGGACGGCCGTGCAGAACGTGGATCAGGCAATGCTCCGCTCGGCGCTGTTGGACCGCCGGCAGCGGCTCGATATCCCTGCACGTCCCTCGGCGGCAAAGCCCACGGGATGATGCACGGGCTGCGCTACCCCATCCCGAGCCGATCCCCCTACAATGAGACATTCTGCGAGGCGATGCCTCCGGGGCGTCGCTGGCATGACCCCAAAAGCCGGAATGCCAACGTGCCGGCATACCAGAATGCCGGATCCGCTCGCCATCGAATCCATGTGGAGCCGTGAGAATGGAATCTCGTGACGAACTCAGCGCTGATAAAGCCGGGGAGCACAAGGCTCTCCGGCCGCTCGATGCGAACGAACGCCGGGTGCTCGGCGTGCTGATCGAGAAGGGAAAGACGACACCGGAGCAGTATCCGCTATCGCTCAATGCGGTCGTGACCGGCTGCAATCAGAAGAGCAATCGCGATCCGGTCATGCACGTCGACGAGGAATCCGTGAGCCTGGCCCTGACGAGCCTGCGGAAATCGGGTGCGGTGGCGGAGGTGTTTGGGAGCGGCAAGATTCCGCGGTATCGACACCTCGCCTACGAATGGCTCGGGGTCGGCAAGGAGGAACTGGCCATCCTCGGAGAACTGCTCCTCCGCGGCGAGCAGAGCGAGGGCGACCTGCGGGGCAGGGCCAGTCGCATGGACCCCATTCCCGACCTCGATGCCCTCCGCACGCACCTTGAGTCGCTCGCCGCCCGAGGGCTCGTCATCTGGCTCTCGCCCCCCGGCCGCGGCCGGATGCTGACCCACGGCCTGCTGCCTCCGGAAAAGCTCGAAAAGGTGCGGACTCAGGTCGGGCTGTCGGCCACGGCCGGTGGGCCGGTGGCTGCCGTGGTCAATGCGGGCGTCGGCGCGGATGCCGGCGGCGTGGCAGTCTGCGGGGAGGGCGGGGGCGGCGCAGGAGCGGCACCTGAAACTCTTACGATCCGCGTGTCACGACTCGAGTCGGAGGTAGAGGACCTGCGGGAACGGCTCCTCGCGGTCGAACGCGGCTTGGGCGGTGCGTGAGCAAGACCGCCGGGCGGGCGGCGTGCAGGGGGCGTGCATGGGGCGTGCATGGGGCGTGCATGGTTGTAAATCCCATCAGCCGTTTTTCCGGTTGCCCGCAGGACGCCGCCGGCGTACAGTTCGTCCCGGGCATGTGGGGAACGAACTTCACAGGAGGGATCGAGCATGGCTACGCAAGCACACGAACGCATCGACGGACTGAAGACCCTTTCACCGCTGCAGGCCATTCAGACGTGGCTCGGCGAGCACTGCGGACATGGTGAAAGGGCCTCCCTCGTCGCCGCCATCCAGCGGGACAGGCGGATCGAACTGGATGACGATGAAATCGCCTACGTGATCCAAGACGCCATCCATCACGGCATCGACGCGGCCGCAGTGTTGGATCGCCTGCTCAATGCCGGCGACGGCTATCAGTCGTGCAACATGCAGCGGTTGCCGCCGCGGTAGAGGCCATGCCATTGAGCCGTCTTCGTGTTGAAGTGTCTCTGCCACAATGATCCGTGGCGATGTTTCCCAGGATCACAGCGACAGCAGGCCGAGCAACTCGGTGTCGGAGCATGGCTCGAACCGGTAGCCGAGTGATGTGTAGAGGGCGATCGCGGCCCCATTCGTGCGATAGACCGTGAGCCGTACCGTGGCGGCTCCGCGGAATCGTGCCCTCTCATGGAGATGCGCCATCAGTCGCCGCCCAGCCCCCTGCCCCCGAAACCGGGGATGAATGGCGAGGCCGAGGCTGGGCGCGGTCCACCCCTCCTCCCAGCCACGTAGCATGCCGTAGCCCATGATCGCCCCCTGCACGATCGCCAGCCTGTACTCGTCGCGGCAGGATGGATCAGCGAGGCGTTCAACCGCAACGCGGTCGAACGGGTGGGGGTGAAACCAGCGATCATCGCCGACAGCCGCCAGCGCCGCGAGAAACTCAAGCATGCCAGCGACATCCCCCGCCGCAAGTCGGCGGAATTCGATTTCCACGGTCGTCATGCTCGATTCCCAGACCATGATCTGCGAAACCCGGAACACCGGGCTCTATACTAACGCCAGAGTCAGAAACCTGAGCCTGCCAATGGAGTTCCGGCATGAAGGTGTGACGCAGCCCGCGATGAACGGGCTCGACGTTATCGCCGGGCTCGCCGGCGAGGGAAACAATGACGACGGGCCCGATTCCGCTCAGTGAGCCTGATCTCCGAGGAAACGAGGAGCGATACGTTCTCGAGGCACTTCGCAGCACATGGATTTCCTCCACGGGACCCTTCGTGAGCCGCTTCGAGACGGCCTTTGCTGCACTGGCCGGCACACGGACGTCGATCGGTGTCGTCAACGGAACGGCCGGGCTCCACCTGGCCCTCATGGCGCTCCATCTCGAACCCGGCGACGAGGTGCTCGTTCCCGCGCTCACGTATGTCGCCACCGCCAACGCGGTCCGCTACTGCGGTGCCGAGCCGGTGTTCGTCGACATCGACCCCGATACCTGGTGCATCGACCCCGCCCGCCTCGTCGAGCGGATAAGCCCACGCACACGCGGTATCATTGCCGTCCATCTCTACGGGCATCCGGCCGACATGGACGCGATCAATCGCATCGCCGGCGACCACGGCCTGTGGGTCGTGGAGGACGCGGCTGAGGCGCACCTGGCGCGGTATCGCGGCCGGCTGGTCGGAGGTCTCGGGCAGGTAGGCGTCTTCTCCTTCTACGGAAACAAATGTCTCACCAGTGGCGAAGGGGGGCGCTCACGCTCGACGACGAGACAACCGAATGTCGGGCAAGGCTATTGCGCGGACAGGGTGCCTCGCCGAGCCACCGTTATTACTTTCCGGTCACCGGCTACAACTACCGGTTAACGAACATCGCGTGCGCGATTCTGTGCGCGCAGATCGAACGGGCGGAGGCCATGCGTGACCGAAGACTCGAGGTATTCAGCCACTACCGGCACCTGCTGGAGGGAATTCCCGGCATCGGCTTCCAACCAACAGCTGAGTGGGCCGAGCCCGCGCCCTGGCTTTTCAATATCACCATCGACGCGACGACCTTCGGTGCGACCAGGGACGAGCTGATGGGCTGGCTCACGGAGGCGGGCATCGACAGCCGACCGTTCTTCATCCCGCTGCACCGGCTGCCCCCGTTTGTCCAGGAGTCACGACAACGCGGCGATTTCGTGCCGGAAAGCGAGCGGCTCGGTGACTGTGGCATGAGCCTGCCGACATCGTCCCTCATGACACCTGCGATGGTCGAGGTGGTCGCGGAGCGGATTCGCCAGAGATCACCGCGTCTATGAAGATCCGTGTCGTCGATTACGTCGCCAACCTCGGCGGCGGTGTCCGGTTCACCGTGCAGTTGATGCGGGCGATCGATCGCAGCTGGAAAGTGTCGTTTGAGGTCGTCAGCCACGGTGATGCCCTGAAGAGGTATCACGATCTTCTCGGGCCCGTACTGCCGGCGACGTACTGCGACATCGAAGTCCGCCCCTACCTCGTCGATCGGATTCTGCCGAGAACGCTCCCGGGGATATGGAGGCTTGGTCTCCATTCCCAGGAGCGGTACGACTTCCATCTCGACCCGCGGGTCCTCGACGATTGCGACCAGGCCTGGTTTCCGTGGTCCCACCTGCATCAGGTCCCGGCGCAGCGATCCTCGAAGGTCGTGGCAAGTCTGCACGATCTGATCATCCTGGAATTCCCCGATTTCTTCCCCGATACATTGCGCACCGCCGAGCGGCGGGTCCAACGCGGTTGGATCGCGTCGGATGCCCGCATTGTGGTGAGTTCATACTCGACAGCTGCCGCGACGTCGCGAATGCTCGGCGCCCACGCGGGGCGAACATGCGTGATTCCCCTTTCGGGGAGGCACGTTGCCCCCGTGCTCCCAGCCCTCGAGCGGGCGTGGCCTTTTGAGGGCCGCGACTACCTGCTGTGTCCGGCCAACATCACCAGGCACAAGAACCACGAGGTCTTGCTCGCGGGAACCGCGGCGATCGCGGAGAAGCATCCGCTCGTGCTGACAGGAGACGGCACGTCGCTCGATTCCGCGACGCCCCGCGGGCACGCACTCGCCCGGCTCGCGGTGGAGTCGGGTCTCGAATCCGGCCGGACCCTGTTCCCGATCGGCTACGTCGACGAAGCGGCCTACGATCAGATCCTCGCCGGGGCATGCGCCGTCGTGATGCCCACGCTCGCCGAGGGCGGAGGGAGTTTCCCGGTGTGGGAGGCGGTGGAACGGGGAATTCCGGCGGTCGTTTCCGACATCCCGGTGCTCAGGGAGATGATCGAACGGCTCGGCGGAGAGGTGCTCTGGTTCGATCCGCATTCCCCCGAGTCGCTCGCTGCGGCGCTGGCGACGTTTGCGGAGAATCCTGGGCACTTCCGCAGGCGGGCGGAGGCTCAGATGCGATCCCTTCGCGTCAGAACGTGGGATGACGTCGCCGCCGACTATGCCGCGCTCTTTGGACTCGATCCACGTCCACAACCGCTTGAAGGTGTGGAATGACTGCTGACCGACGCAGTGCTTTTTTCCGTTTGTCGCGTGGGCGCCGAAGTTGATCGAACTTCAGGCGTCGGCCAGACTTGGGGCAGGGCTGTGCTGAGCTGTCGCAGAGAAGAGCCAGTTATAATCGCTCGCCGGAATCTCGAGGTCATGAGGAGAAAGTGGAGCGACTCGGAGCGACTCGCAGCGACGGCGTTTCCCGCGGCCCGCTCGCATTTGGGGCGGCGGCAAAAGAGTG
>JBIIFB010000029.1:0-25498 GCA_044237545.1 Pirellulales bacterium | reverse complement strand
GCCGCTTCCCTCTCCAAGCCCGGAGCGCGAGCGAATGTGTCTGTCTCCGCCGAAGAGGCTGTTGCCCTCCCGTTTTTGCCGGGAGCGAGCAGCCTCTGTGCTTTTCAAAACAGCATCGCCCGCCGTTGCCGGCGGGCGATGTGGTTTCGATTGTTCGCCGCTGTCCGCGTGAAACTAGAACTGGAAGATCGCGTCGCAGCCGCCGTAGAGCTGGCCGTATTTGTCGAAGTTCGAGCCGTACGGGAGCACGCCCTTCATGTGGTCAGGCGTGTACCAGTCGTACCGAATTTCGGGACGAAGGATCCAGTTTTTGTTGGGCTTGTAATTGAGACCGTAGGACATCTCCCAGAAGTTTCCCTGGAATCCGGTCGCCGAGTTCGGCACACCGAACAGGGCATTCCGCAGACCCGAGTAGACGCGGTAACCGTTGTTGTCGCGAAACCACTCGAAACGCATGCCACCCACCAGCGTGTCGCTGAAGTTGTAAAACAGGTACTGGTTGATGCCATACCAGAGGGCTGTGCCCGACTGGGCCTGATTCAACGTGTCTTGCGTGCCGGCGTTGAACTGCCAGCCGTTGTCGTTCTGGAACACGTAGGTCAGCTTGTCGCTCAGCTCGTTCGTATAGACCGTGCTGAACATCGAGCGGTTGCCCACGGTGTTCGTCGCGAAGTTGGCCAGTTCGTTGCCGCTGGTCGCGGCGATCGTCAGAGCCTGGGTCTCGTCTGAACTCTTGAGCGTCGCACCACCGAGGAAGGCAGCGTTGCTGTTCGCACCCGGGTAGCCAGTGTTCGAGATCGGTCCAAGGACGTTGATGGGATCGCTGTAATTGTCCCACCCGTTCGTGATACCGGCATACAACGTCAACTGGTCGTTGGCCTTGTAGGTGTCGAGGATGCCGGTGTGGGTGAACGGCTCGCCATACTGCATCGTATAGGCGTGCGTGTAGAAGAAGTTGCCGATTGCCGGCACCACTTCATACCCGATGATCGTGTAGAAATGTCCGACCTTCACGGCATGATCCCCGTAGCCCGCCTCGGCATAGAGCTGCGGCAATGCCAGACCGTAATACCGGTTGCCCCACGATGGCTGGCCCGGAAGCGTCTGGTTGAGCATGTTCGCGTCGAGGCCGCGGGCCGTCGTGTAGATATAGTCGGTGCCGTACAACAGGTCGACTCGCCCGCCCCAGTCGAAGCCGCCGTCTTCGGTGTCGAGCACTTTTTCATTGACGAGGTAGAGCTGGTTCATCTGGCCCTGCCAGTTGCGGTCGTTAAACGTGATGGGGCCGTTGAACGGGCTTCCCCAGCCGTTGCCGCCGATGCCGGCATTGAGCCAGCCGTAGGTGCTGATCCCACGCTCTTTGAGGAACTCGGTCTCGAGGTAGCGGTTGGGCCCCTCTTCGATCTCCTCGGCCGCCTCCTGAGGCGGGAGTGCCCGCATCTGGTAGGCGTCTTCCTGCGGAACGTTCGGCACGACAGGGGCTTGGGCAAGGGCGGTGCTGCCGGTCAAGAGACCGGCTGCCACCCACAGTGGCAGTTTGAATTTCTTGGATCGCATGATCGAGAATGCTCCAGATCAGTGGTGTTTCGCGGGCCGTGACCTTCACGGACCGTAGGGCGTTGAAGCATGGAGAGAGTGGACGAGTTCCGTCCGCCACTACGAAAGCGATCACTCCCCCCAACCTTTTTTTCTATCGCTCCGCAGCGATGAAAATCCTTGTCGGCTTTAGGCGACCCTCAATCTCGCCGCAAACAGCACGTGGTGAGGGCAGACTCTACCGGCTGGGCGGGCAGTGCCACTCTGCGATCGTGAACCCCGCCCCCTCGTGGCGGCAAGTTTTTAACTTGTCCGGGAGTTGATGCAGCCCCTTCCCGCCGCCGCTGCTTCCTACCGCCGCCAGCCATATGCCCGCTTTACAACGTGCCGCCGGGCCGGCAGAAGTCTCCTTCGCGGGGACTTTCGCCGTGGGGCGTAGAGGTGGTGCTGAGCATGTCAGGGCGAAATTCCAACGCTTTTTCGAGCTTCAGCCGATCCCGGCTCCCCCTTCGCCCCTTCAACCGTCACTTCTTCCTACCGTCGCCTACCAGGTGCCGCCGGGCCGGCAGAAGTCTCCTTCGCGGGGACTTTCGCCGTGGGGCGTCTTGGTCATGCCTACCCTGGCAGGGCGAAATTCCAACGCTCGTCGAGCTTCAGCCGATCCCGGCTCCCCGATCCCGCCCCCCCGTGGCGGCAAGTTTTTAACTTGTCCGTGAGTTGATGCAGCCCCTCTCTACCATCGCCTCCCCCCGGCTCCCCGTGGCGGCAAGTTTTTAACTTGTCCGGGAGTTGATGCAGCACTTGTCCATCGGCCGCTTCTCGATCCCCGCCGGAACACCCACTCGCGGTACCCGAGCCCAATAGAAAGAAAGAATGAGCCCGCGAAGCCGCGGCGGGCTACCCTGCCACGGCGAGCCACTCTTAGCCTGCGTCGGCCAGCGCGCCTTCCAGCAGGGCGGTCACGAACCGCTCGGGGGCGAAGGCTTCGAGGTCGTCCGCCGTCTCGCCGAGGCCCACGAACTTCACCGGCAGACCGAACTGCTCCGTGACCGGCACGATCACTCCGCCCCGGGCCGAACCGTCGAGTTTGGCCAGCACGATGCCCGTGCAGCCGGCCGCTTCCTTAAAACCCTTGGCCTGCGAGAGGGCATTCTGCCCGGCGGTGGCATCGATGACGAGGAGCACCTCGTGCGGCGCATCGGGAATCTGCTTGGCAATCACGCGGCGAATTTTGGAGAGCTCCTGCATCAGGTTGGACTGCGTCTGCAGACGGCCGGCCGTGTCGATGATGCAGACGTCGAAGCCGCCCTCGATGGCCCGGGCCACGGCCCGATGGGCAACACTTGCCGGATCACAGCCGGCTTCACCACGGACGATTTCGGCGCCGAGCCGGTCGGCCCACATCGACAGCTGTTCGACTGCCGCCGCACGGAACGTGTCGCCGGCGCCAAGCACCACCCGCTTGCCCTCCCGCGAGAAGAGCCGGGCCAGCTTGGCGATCGACGTGGTCTTGCCGGAGCCGTTGACCCCCGTGACAAGAATCACCGTGGGGCCGGACGTGGCCATAGCCACCGATGTCCCCGTCTGCTCGAGCCTTGCAAGAAGCTGCCGACGGATCGAGTCAACGACGACCTCCGGATCGACCACTCGGGCCCGCAGTCGTTCCCGCACGTCGACAACGATCGCCTCGGCGGCGGCCGGACCCATGTCGGTGCGTATCAGCGTTGCCCGGAGCTCCTCAAGGAACTCCTCGTCCACGAGTCGCCCCTCGCGTTTGAAGAGATCGCGGACATCGGTGTTGAGCACCCGGGCGGTCTTGGACAGGCCTGCGCGGAGCCGGTCGAGCAGCCCGCCCCCGCTCCGTGCCGGCGCGTCCGCAGCGGTGGGCTCGGTCGCGTTCGGTGGCACCGCCGGAGATTCCGGAGCGTCGGTCGTGGGCTTGCGGCCGAAACGGAAGAGTGCCATCGCATGTGTTCCTGTCAGGAGGCCGTCGGCGTACTCGTGGGCCCCGGCTGCCCTGCAGAAAGAGCATCAGGCTGGGCGGCCGCTGGACCACCGTCCCGCTCGGCCAGAATGCGGCCCAGGATGCCCGCCACGAACCGCGGTGAGGCTTCCGTGCCGTAACGACGTGCCAACTCGATCGCCTCGTTCACCGCGACCGGGCCGGGAACATCGGTGTGCAGGAGTTCAAAGACGGCAATCCGCAGGATCGCCCGGTCTGTGGCTGCCATCCGGGAAACCCGCCAATTCTGGGAACGGGCATCGAGTTCTGCGTCGAGCTCCGACTGCTCTGCCCGCACGCCCTCCACGAGCGCACGGGCGAAGTTCACGAGCGTGGCAGCCCGGAGCCGGCCGATGAAAAAACGCTCGAGATGCTCCTGTTCGGCGCCGGGGTTCGCCTCGATCTGATAGAGCGACTGCAGGGCGATCTCGCGGGCTCGGCTGCGACTGGGCATGGATATGGATACGCGGGACAGCGGGAGGGGAAGGAACGACAGGAGCAGACGCGGACCGAACGATAATGCAGGCTTGCGGTCAGACCCTGGCGGGAAGCATTGCCACGAGTGAGATCATCTCGATCGCGGCCGACGCACACTCCGCGCCCTTGTTTCCCGTGCCTGCATAGCCGTGGACGGCGTCACCGCCGGCACGCGCCAAGGCCTGCGCGAGGGTATCGCAGGTGAGCACGCCGAACAAGACGGGCAGACCCCGTGTGCGGGCGACCGCTTCGATGCCGCTGCCGACCGCACGGGCGATGTGCTGATCGTGCGTCGTCTCACCCCGGATGATCGCGCCCAGGCAGAGCACCGCCGCATAGCGGCCGCTCGCTGCAAGCTGATCGGCGATGAACGGCAGTTCGAAGGCCCCCGGCACCCAGGCGACGTCGATCTGCCCGGCGGCCAGGCCGGCCCCGGTGAACGTGGCGACGGCCCCGTCGAGCAGCCGTCGCGTGATCGATTCGTTGTAGCGGGCCACCACGACCGCCAGTCGCACGGTGTTGCTCAGCCGATCGGCCTGGCCCTGAAGCAGTTTCACGCCGGTGCTCATGACTTGAGGCTCATCAGGAACTCGCTGTTTGTCTTCGTTTTCAGCAGCCGGTTGACCAGCAGTTCCATGGCATCGGTCGGATTCATTTCGCCGAGCACTCGCCGCAGCAGGCACGTGCGACGGTATTCCTCAGGCTCCAGCAGCATTTCTTCCCGACGCGTGCCCGAACGGTTGATCTCGATGGCCGGATAGATTCGCTTATCAACCAGTTTACGGTCGAGAACAATCTCGTTGTTGCCGGTTCCCTTGAACTCCTCGAAGATGACCTCGTCCATTCGGCTGCCGGTGTCGACGAGCGCTGTGGCGATGATTGTCAGCGAGCCCCCCTCCTCCACCTTGCGGGCGCTCCCGAAAAACCGTTTCGGACGTTGGAGGGCGTTGGCATCGACACCGCCGGAGAGAATCTTGCCCGAGTTGGGCACCTCGGAATTCCATGCCCGGGCCAGCCGGGTGATGGAGTCGAGGAAGATCACCACGTCGCGTCCATACTCGACCAGCCGCTTGGCCTTTTCCTGCACCATCTCGGCCACCTGCACGTGGCGGCTGGCGTTTTCGTCGAACGTCGAACTGATCACCTCGCACGACGGCCCTCGCACCTGACGTTCCATGTCGGTGACCTCCTCGGGCCGCTCGTCGATCAGCAGCATGAAGACGTAGGCTTCCGGATAGTTGGTCAGCACCGCTTTGGCCATCTTTTGCAGCAGGATGGTCTTGCCGGCGCGGGGGGGGCTCACGATCAGGCCGCGCTGACCGAAGCCGATCGGCACGACCAGGTCGACCACCCGCATCGCGACCTCCTCGGGCGTCGTCTCCAGAACGATCCGCTCGTCCGGATGGAGCGGCGTCAGGTCATCGAAAAAGACCCTGGTCGAGAGTTTGGCCGGATCCTCGCCATTGATCGCCTCGACCCGTAGCAGCGCGAAATACCGCTCGCTCTCCTTCGGAGGGCGGATCTGGCCGGCGATGCTCATGCCGTTGCGGAGGCCGAAGCGTCGGATCTGGCTGGGAGAGACATAGATGTCGTCGGGGCATGAAAGGTAGTGGTGTTCCGGGCTGCGGAGGAAGCCGAAGCCGTCGGGCAGGATCTCCAGCGTGCCTTCGCCGAACATCAGACCGTTGAGCTTCACGCGTTCCTTGAGAATCCTGAACACGAGGTCGTTGCGCTTGACGCCCGTCACGTCGCCGACGTGTTCCTGCCGCGCGAGGTCCACGAGTTCTTGCATCGACAGCTTTTGCAGCGCCGTGATGTGGGTGTCGCCCTTCTTGAGCGACTCGTAGTGCTCGCTGATATCAACGCCATCCTTCACCTCCGCGGCGATCTCCTCGGCGAGCGACATCGGTTCGCGCTCGAGGTTGTCGCGGGAGGCATCGGCATCGGGCGGGGGCATACGAAGCCTTTCGGCGCGGCAAAGAACCGCGAAAGCGAGGGAAGCGGAGGCGGGATAAGAAAGCGGAGGCGGGATAAGAAAGCGGAGGCGGGAAAGGAAAGCGGAGGCGGGAGGAGGAAGCGGAGGCGGGAGGAGGAAGCGGAGGCGGGAGGAGGAAGCGGAGGCGGGAGGAGGAAGCGGAGGCGGGATGAGAAAGCGGAGGCGGGGGGACAGGGAACGTCGCGGAGGTTGCCCCGATCCACCGTCGGACTCACGGGTGGGGCCGGCCGGGCCACCCCGATACAGCGTTGTCGCCAATCAGCCGGAGAGTCCTGACCAGATGAGATCCACCTGGGCCTCAGTATAAGCCAAATCCCCCGAGGCATCCACGGTCGAGATTTTTTCCGGAGGCAGCGTCAGGGGGAAGTATTTTCGGCTCCAGGCCGCTTCGCGGGCGTCCTGCTCTGCGGGATTCCACTGCCGTGCCGCCAGCCGTTGCCGCCGCAGTTCGTCGGAACAGGTCACGACCACGAGGCGGTCGCAGGCATCCGCCCAGCCGGCCTGCACAAGGAGTGGCACGTCCAGCACGACGACATTCCGCAACGGTGTGTGATCGTCGCTATTGCCTGCCCTCTCGTGCAGGGCTTTCGGCTCAGCGGCCTGCTGGGCATCCAGTTCGGCGGCAATGCGCTGATGCACTCGGGGGTGGATGAGCGATTCCAGCCATGCAAGCGCCTCGGTGTGGGCCGGCGTGGGGCCGAAAACCCGGTCGGCGATCGCCCGCCGCCGAACGTGGCCCTCGGCGTCAAGCACGTCGTTGCCGAAGCGAGACGCCACCTGCTGAACGACAGCGTCTTCCTTGAGCACCTCGTGCGCGATCCGATCGGCATCGATCACGTGGGCGCCGCGTGCAGCGAACCGCCGGGCCACGGTCGATTTGCCCGCACCGATCCTGCCGATAAGGCCGATGATGGTCATGCGATGGTTGTCGCCCGCCGCCGGGTCGATTGCAAGTGCAGCGGCTCCCTTCATTCGCCCCCGGGTGCCTCTCGAAGCATTCCCCGCCCAGCAGGCGATCGTAGCGTGGAGACCGTCGAAAATCGACCTGGCGAAGAGGCCGCATGCTGTCCAAACCGCCCGGGGGAACGTGCCCTATTTCTCGCACTCGGCCCAGGTGGCACCTTCATGCACCGACACATCCAGCGGCACGTCCAACGTCATGGCCCGCTGCATTTCCTCGACGACGATCTGCCGGATGGCCACCGTTTCCAAGTCCGGCGCTTCGAGCAGAAGTTCGTCGTGAATCTGCAGAACGATCGCGGCCTCAAGCGCCGATGCCTCGAGCCGACGGCTCACCCCCAGCATCGCCAGCTTGATGAGGTCGGCTGCGGATCCCTGGACGACCGTGTTGATGGCCGTCCGCTCCGGCAGCGAAAGGGCGAAGACGCCGGCCGCACTCCGTCGCCCTGCCCTGTCCCGGACCCCTTCGATCGCCCGACGCCGGCCGAGCATGGTGGTCACGCAGCCGTCGCGCCGGCAGCGGTCGAGCACGTCGTCCATAAAGGCCGCAGCGCCGGCGAACGACTGGAAGTAGGCGGCGATGAACGCGGCTGCCTCCGTCTGCGGAATGCCCAGGGCCTTGGCGAGCCCGAAGCTGCTCTGGCCGTAGAGGATGCCGAAATTCACCGCCTTGGCCGCCCGTCGCATGGCGGCGGTCACGGCTTGCGTTTCGATGCCGAACACCGCCGCCGCGGTGCTGGTGTGGATGTCTTCGCCAGCTGCGAATGCCGCCCGCATCGCTGCATCGCCGGAGAGGTGCGCAAGGATACGGAGCTCGATCTGTGAGTAGTCTGCGGCGATGAAACGCCAGCCCGGCTCGCGGGGCAGGAAGGCGGCGCGGATCTGTTGTCCCTCGGCTGTGCGCGTGGGGATGTTTTGTAGGTTCGGGTCGCTGGAGCTGAGCCGACCGGTCGCCGTCACGGTCTGATTGAACGATGTGTGAATCCGGCCGGTCGTCGGCTCCACGAGCAACGGCAGACTGTCGACATAGGTGCTCTTCAGCTTGGCATACTTGCGATGCTCCAGCAGGAGTGCGGGCAGCGGGTGCAGCGGAGCGAGTTCTTCGAGAACCTCGGCGTCGGTGCTCGGGCCGGTCTTGGTCCGCTTTACCACCGGCAGCCCCAGTTCTTCGAACAACACCGCACGGACCTGCAGCGGTGAGGCGATCGCGAATGGATGACCAGCCAGACGGTGGATCTCCGACTCGAGGGCCTGAAGCCTGTCGGCATAGACGGCCGACAGGGTCGCCAGCGTGGCCAGATCGATCCGTACTCCCCGATGCTCCATGTCTGCGAGCACCGCCGCCAGCGGCATTTCCACGTCGGCGAAGAGGCGGGCCAGCCCCGCCTTTGCGAGCGTCTCCGGCAACCGTGCGGCCAGTTCCCGTCCGAGGCGGCAGGCTGCCACGGCCTCCGCGGCGGTGGCCGGCTCGTCGAGGGCCTCCCCACCGACGCCGCTCAACGCCGCAGCCACCGCGGCTGGATCGACACCGTGTCGGAGGCTTACCTCCGCCAGACCGAGGTTCCGTTCGCCGGCGTCGAGCAGGTAGGCGGCCAGCAGGGTGTCAAACGCCGTGCCGGCCAGAGCGATGCCTCCGGCCCGCAGCGACAAAGCTTGTTGTTTGAGATCATGGCCGGTCTTGGGCACCGCCGGATCTGCGAGCAGGCTGCGAAGGGATGGGCTGGCCGCGAGGCGGTCGGCCGACACCCATGCGGCGACGTCGGCGGTGGCGAGCGCCAGGCCGGCGGGGGGTGACATGTTCGTGACGACCGTGCCGCCGCGGGGCTGTCGCACGCAACAGATGGTGATCGGAGCCGTGGCCCGCAGACGCGCAACAACGTCTGCCAAGGCTGGCTCGTCGGCCGGTGTCTCGGCAGGCTCGGCAGTCGCAGCCAGCTCGGCAGTTGCGGCGGGGGGCACGGTGTCTGCCTGAGCCCCCGCTGGTGGTGGCAGCGGTCCGGTGCCGTCGAGGTCGAAAAACGTCTGCTGGCTCTGCCGCCGTGGGGCTGGTTCCGCAGAGACTGATTGCCTGCCGGCGGCGGCCTTGGCGGGCGCCGCCTGCAAGACCTTCGCCAAGAGGCTCTTGAACCCCATCTCCCGCAGGAAATCCGCGAGCAAGGCGTTGTCCGGGGCATGGCAGAGGGCGGCCTGCCACGGGATCGTGATCGGCACGGCCGTGTCGAGCCGGATCAGTTCGCGGCCCGCGCGGGCGGTGTCGGCATGCAGTCGCAGATTCTCTCGCCGCTTCACGCCAGCGACGTCGTCGGCGTGGGCGAGCAGGTGGTCGAGCGTGTCGTGGGTCTTGAGCAGTTCGGAGGCGATCTTAGGGCCGATACCCGGCACGCCGGGCACGTTGTCGACGGCATCCCCCACCAGCGACAGGAAGTCGACGACCTGATCGGGACGGATGCCCCATTCGGCCAGCAATTCCTCAGCTCCAAAGGCCGAATTATTCCGCAGGTTGAGGAGTCGCACGTGGTCGCCGAGCAACTGCCGGGCGTCTTTGTCGGACGTGGCGATGATGCAGTCGCCGCCCGCCGCGACCGTACGAACCGCGACGGTGGCCAGCAGGTCGTCCGCCTCGAAGCCCTGTTGTTCGAGGCACGGAATGCCCATCACGTCAAGCAGCCGGCGGATGAGTGGAATCTGGGGCACGAGGTCGGTTGGCATCTCAGCACGGTTGGCCTTGTAGGCGTCGTACTGCTCGTGGCGAAAGGTCGGCCCAGGTGCGTCGATGGCGCAGAGAAAATAGTCGGGCTTCTTTTTCGCGATGATGTCGAGCAGGTCGCGCGTGAAGCCAAAGACTGCCGATACGGGCGTGCCAGCGGGGGACGACATCTCCGGCAACGCATGGAAGAGTTGGTAGACACGGGAAAGCGTGTCGATCGCCCAGACCGTCTTCCCATGCAGGTCCGGGGCATCCGCGGGCGTCGTCGAGGTGATCGTGGCGTTCGGCATGAGAAATCGCAGAGCAGCGGGCAGTTAGTCGCCGCTCGGCGGTTCGTACTCGAAATCCTTCCACTTCATCGGGCGGCGGAAGGGTTCGATGCGGAGCACCACCTCGCCGTTTTGGAAGATGCGCACAGTGCCGCTGGTCTCGCTTACGGCCACCGCCACGCTCCGGGTCCGCCGGGTGATGGCGGCCGCTGCCCAGTGCCGGGCGCCAAGCCCCTTCGCGACCGAGACGTTCTCGGCCGACGCGTCGATATAGCGGGCGGCGCCCTCGACAGTGCCGTCCGCTCCGACCACGAACGCGCCGTCGAGCTGGGCTATTTCCTTGATGCCCTCGCGGACCCGCGGATCGGTGAGCTTCCTCTCCGTTCGGCTGTAGCCGCGGACCGGGTCGAAGCCGGTGCTGTGACTCGACTGCATCACCTTGCGGGTGTCGCCCACCACGAAGAGCGTCCCCACGGGTTTTCCCTCCCGGCCCTCGCGGCCGATTTCCACCGCCAGATCGACGACCATCTTGAGCGTCTCGAGCGGCACCTTGGTTTCGAGGTTCCGCAGGTCGCGGCTGGTGAGCTGCCCCAGATGCTCCTCCAGACGAAGCACGCTCACCGAGTCGATCGTTCCGGCCTCGAAACCGCTGTAGACCGCCACGACCTGCGCCTCCGGCGCGATCATTTCCGCAGCCACGCATTCGAGCAACGCCTGCGTGAGTCGTTCATGCACCGGCAGGCCCGCCACGTCGAGCGGCACGCCCCGAAGACCGTGATCCGACACGCCCGTCAGATGGGCATCATCGTCGGCCGCCACCAACACAGGGGTGGCACCGGTAAGGCTCCTCACCCGCTCCCAGTCGAGCCTCTGCTCCACCAGCAACAGCATGGCCTCCGAAGCCGTAACCTCGTGCAGCCGGGTGGCTGCCTCAAGCAGGTGTTCCAACTGTTCGGAGAGGTGAACGGAAGTCATCGGGCCGCATCCTGAGCAGATCCCATGCCATGGCCGACTCGATGCAGCTCACGAAGAAGTCAGCCAGTTCAGCCGATCCCACCGCGCACGGTTCCGCTCGTGAAGCCTACGGAGTCATCCCCGCCGGTTCAAGGATCAGTGGTCGGGGGCGGCGCTTGGGGCTATCGGCGGAGGACCTGCTGCGGCGAGTTGTCGCCGTCAGGTGCCGGGGCGTCAGGCCGTTCCGCCAGTTGCGACACAGCCGTTACCTTCGAAGGGTCGGCCCGCATCGGGCCGTGGAATGCGGCGATCCCGCCCGGCAGAACGGTGCCCCAGGCCCGTTCCTGGTAGATCGTGAGGGCATGAAGAGCGTGGCCGAGCGGACCGATCTTCCACTCTCGCGAAGGCTCCCGCGCGAGGGCGGTGGAGAGAAACTCGACCGCTGCCGTCACGCGGGGCTGAAAGAGCGCCTCCTGATCCAGCGAGGCCACAAGCCATTCGAGAATGTGGCCGGTGGTCTGGATCTTGCGATCGATGTCGTCATCGCGGTCGGCCAGATACTTGAACCACTCGGTGCTGAAGGAGCCGTCGCGGTTCTGCAGTTTTGTGAGTGTGAACTGCTGGTAATCGCGGACGAACTTGTCAGCCCGCAGGTAGACGCCATCAAGCTGCCCGGTCGCCCGGAGCCGCCGCTGGCAGCCGTAGGCAAGGCCGAAGAGCCGATGGGTGCCGCCGCAGGGCGCGCCACGGATCGGCTGCTCGATCTCCTCCGACGCGAGTTTTTCGAGCGACCAGATCTTGCCGTCGCGGGCCGTCCACTGGGAATCGGTCGGCAGGTAATGCGCGAGCGCAATCAGCGCGAACGTGAGTTCGGTGCCCGACCTACAGGAAAGCTTTTCCTCTTCGACCAGGTCTGCCACGGTGAATTTCTTCGACTGGATCGTGATCGGCGAATTCATCGCCACGCGGCTCTGGGCGAGGATGGCGAGATACTGGGCTGAATGTCCCTGGACGCCGATCCCGCGGAGCGCCGTCAGCCGATCTCCCGCCGCGGCAAGCATGACCTGGCCCCGGCAGCGACCGCCAGTGTTGATCCAACCGATGGCGTTCACCTGATCGCCTGCAGGACCGCCCACGCGGACCTTCGTCGGAATCCCGAAGGCGACGAAACCGTGCATCACTTCCCACGGGGTGTGCTGCGACGTGTTGAGCGGCCGCCTCTGATAGGCGGCGAGGGTCTGGGCGATGCGAACTCTCAGCTTGGCAAATCGGGACGTGGCGGGGGCCGCCTGGCCGGATGGCTTTGCAGTCGCCGGCGGGCTGCTGGCGACTGACGTGTCGTCTGGCTTCGTGCCTGGCTTTGTATTTTGCTTGGTGACGGGCTTGGCAACGGGCTTGGTGACTGAACTCACAGGCCGCTTCGACGGTAGGGCAATCGAATCGGTGACCGTAGACGGCCGGGCGGCTGTCCGCGGCGGGCGATTGGCCGTCGGCTTGAAGGCGGGGTCGGTGGCGGCGGCGGCGACCTTCTCGGCCGTCGTCTTCAGCGACGAGGCAAAGGCCACGGTTTCGTCCCACGTCGGCGGCCGAGTCACCACTGGTGCGGCCGATGGCTGCCCTGGCAATTGCTGCCCTGACGCTTGCTGCCCTGGCGCTTGCTGCCCTGACGCTTGGCCAGACTTTGCCGGGATAGAAATCTCTTGCGCAGAAGTTGGTGCCGCAGACGTCCGCGACGCAGCGGGAGGACTCGCGGCGGCCGCCTGCCGCTCCAGCAGTCTCATCTCCTCCGGCCCCGGCGGTGTCGGCGCTTCGATGAAGGCCGGCTCGGGCTCCGGCGGCCGTCCGATCAACGAATCAAAGAATTTGCGGGGCCCGCTCCGTGGGCTCGGCGGTGCTGACCACGAAGGCGACAGCCAACCATGCGTCACCGCGAGGGCGAGCCCCATGAGACAGGTCAGGAGCCAGCGGCGACGTCGGCAGGCATGCCGGAACTCGTGTGCATTCATGGGGTAAATCAGGGGGTGGCACGCGGGGAATGCACTGGAAACGACAGCTCTTCGCGGAGGCAGTTGCCCCCATCGCAGTCTTCTATCGGCTATCTCGCCGCCAGACCGTTGTCGCTTGCATCCGCCGGCCTGAGGATTCCGGTAGCTTGCCGTCGGGCTCCAAGTCGCCCTGGCCACCCCAGCCTCCCAGCCGCCCAGCCTGTGCCGCTTGGCAGCGCCTGCGGGAGCGGACGCTGCCGCCCCTAAAAGAGTTGGCGAAAACCCTCGGCAATCGACCATTCGGCCTTGGGGGCCTCCGGATCCACGGCCCATTCCCGCCAGACGTTGACGTCGTTGCCGAGATCGCGGCCGCTGACCTTTTTGAGGGATGCCACAGCCCGGTACTGGACCGCTGGGTCGGAGTCTTCCAGGGCCCGGGCCAGCACGGGTATCGCCTGCTTGTCCTTGAGTTCGCCCAGCATTTTCAAAGCCCGCAGTCGCACGTCGAGTTCGGAGTCGGTCTGAAATCGAGTGGCCAGCAGTTGGACGGCCTCGTCACCCCCCCGTTTCCCCCAGACGTCGCAGGCCTTTATCCGCACCATCTCGTTCGGATCCTGGAGTGCCCCTGTGCAGATGGCGGTCGCGGCGGCGGTGTCGTAACCGGCCGCGGTCTCGAGAATCTGGGACCGCACCCGCGGATCATGTTCCTCGAGCATCATGCGGACCATGTCTTGCGTGAATTCGAGCTGGCTCTGTGCCGGTTCGCTCTTCACGACCTTCGATCGCTCGGCGAGTTTTTTGATCCGCGTGTCGGCCGTGTAACCATATTTCTCCTGATCGCGGGCGGCCTTCTCAGACCGCTTCCACGGACTCCAGCTGGCGCATCCCGTGAGCACCATGACATGCATGACGAGCATGACGAGCATGGCAGGCCTGAAAAGCGAGGCAAGCCGGCCTTGCGAGAGCATCATGACGGCGAGCGGGGAACCGCCCGCGGCCCGCGATCGTGAGGCTGAAAGCAGACGCGCTAAGTTCTTCACGCTGGGGTCCTGCACGAGGGGGGGCTGCAAGATAGGGTCATGGCTCGGTACGGCCTGGGGGCAAGTGCCGTCGAGGAATGCCGCTGGACGGCATCAGGACGGCATGGGGACGAGGTCTGCTGAAGCATGCGTGACGCATGAGGAGGCGAACCCTATCCCTGGCGAACCGCTGAAACCAGACCAATGTGGCAAGAATGAACGTGTCGCGGGGCTTCCGAGCGGTCCTGTCTTTCCCAGTTCTTGCCCGATTCTTTCCCAGTTCGCCTTTCCTTGCCCAACCAAACCTGTTCGCATGGGGTTTCTTATTTCCCCGGAGTTGCCAGCATGTCCCGCATTCCCAGACTGCTGTCGGGCACGGTCCTGATCCTGGCCTGGTCGCTTCCCGGGAATGGCCACGGTGAACCAGTCGGCCCGTCGCGGTCGACGGGGCCCAGCCGGGAGAAGGCCCAGCGGATGTCCCCCGCAAAAAATCGGCCGGTGGAGCGGGTCGACATGCAGGGTGCGGGCGGACGGCGGCAGGTTGAAGGAGTCGTCGTCGTCGAAGCAGTCGACGGCGGACTGCTGCTCGAACGCGCTGACGAACAGCTGGAGTTGGTCCAGCCCGGCGCGATCCTCTCCCGCGAGACAGTGGCCGATCCCGAAGTCGAATCGCCCCGCGACCTCGGCCGCCGAATCCTCGGTGAGCTGCCCCCCGGCTTCGACCTGCTCGTCACGAAGCACTACTGCATCTGCTTCGACACGTCGCGGGCCTATGCCCAGTGGTGTGGCTCGCTCTTCGAGCGGCTCCACGACGCCTTCACCAATTTCTGGAAACAGGCCGGGCTCGAAATGACGCCGCCGCCACGGCCGCTCCTGGTCGTGATCTTTGCCGATCGGCAGCGGTATGAGGCCTTTGCGGCCCGCGATCTCGGGGCAGCCGCCGACCGGGTCGTCGGCTACTACAATCTCATGACCAACCGCGTGACAACGTTCGATCTCACCGGCAGTGCGAGTCTGGCCCGGCCCGCCGGGCAGGCGGCCGCACGGGTGGGGCTCGAGATCCTCGCCAGACCCGAGGCCTCGGGCATGGTGGCGACGCTCGTCCACGAGGCCACCCACCAGATGGCCTTCAATGGCGGCCTCCACCGGCGGCTGGCCCCTGTGCCCCTCTGGCTCAGCGAAGGGATCGCCACCTACTTCGAAACACCCGATCTCGGCAGCGACCGCGGTTGGAAAGGGATCGGCAACGTCAACACCGCTCGGCTGGAGCGGTTTCTCGCCGGCTATCGGGCAGGAGCACTCGAGCAGATTGTGCTCGGCGACGAGCCGTTCCGCCGTCCTGACGAGGCACTTGATGCCTACTCCCGCGCCTGGGCCCTCACCTTCTTCCTGATTCAGACGAGGCGGGCGGCGTTTGTCGACTACCTGCGGACGATTGCCCGTAAGGAGCCGCTCGCCGACGACTCGGAAGAGGAGCGGCTCGCGGAATTTACGGCCGCCTTCGGGGCGTCCCCGGCGGCCTTGGAGGAGCCACTCATGCGATTCATGGCAAAGTTACGGCCCAGCCCGCGCTGAAGCACACCGGTGTGTGTGGCCGCGGAATCCAGCCTGGCTGTGGAATCCTGCCACGCTGGCGAGAGGAAAACGAGAAGAGATATGATGGAACGGGAAGAGACCTGAGGTTTGGCTCACCATTGCTCCGGAGACCCTACTATGCGTTCGCAAACCCCGTCGACCGTTCTGATGGCTGCAGAGCATGCCGTCTCTCAAGTCATCTCTGAAGCCGGAAGAGCCGGCAGAACCTCACGGCGATCGTTACTCGGCGGCACGTTGGCAGCGTCCTGCGTGGCCGTCGGCCCGCTGCCGGCGGGAGGGCTCTTTGCCGCGGGCCCGCAGCGGCTGCGGATCGGCCTGGTGGGCTGTGGCGGTCGCGGCACAGGGGCCGCGCAGCAGGCCCTTGCGGCCGACCCTTCCGTGCAAGTGGTGTCGCTTGGCGACGTCTTCGCGGATCAGGTGGCATCGGCAGCGGACGTGCTCAGGCGCAGCTCCGCCGATCAGTTTGCCTGCCCGCCGTCGGCCTGGTTCGTCGGCCCGGATGCCTGCCGCCAGGTGATCGAAAGCGGCGTCGACGTGGTGTTGCTCGCCTCGCCGCCGCACGTGCGGCCGCTCCATCTTGAGTTGGCGGTCGCGGCGGGAAAGCATGTCTATTGTGAGAAGCCCGTGGCGATCGATGCCGCCGGGGTCGTCCGCGCTGCCGCGGCGGCCGCCCGTGGCCGTGCGAACGGGCTCGCGCTCGTGTCGGGCTTCTGTTTCCGTCGGGATGCCCGCGTGGTGGAGATGGTGGCTCGGATTCACGACGGTGCCATCGGCCGAACGCTTGCAGTGCATACCCACGCGGCGATCGGACTGCCGTGGCGAAAGCCTCTGGACTCAGGCCCGGCAGGCGGACGTGAAACCGGGCTGCAGACGGGGTTGCCTGCCGGGAGTTGGCCGCTCCGGAACTGGATCTCGTTCAACCGTTTTTCGGGCGGACACTTTGTCGAACATCACGTGCAGGCCATCGACCGGGCCGTCTGGATTCTTGGGGACGAGTCGCCCGTGCTGGCCGAACCGCTGGAGAGTGGCCAGGCAGGGGCGTGGCAGGGCTTTACCGCCTCTTCGGGGCGGTCAGACAACGCCGCAACCGGAGCGATTGGCGATTGTCGGGCGGTCACGGCGGTCCGCTACAGATTTGCCGACGGCCGCACGCTTGAGGCCTCACTTGATCGCCGCGAACGGGATTGCGACCGGATCGTCGAGGGAGTGCTCGGCTCGGCCGGCAGGTGCGACGTGGCCCGGCTCGCGATCGCCGGAACGCGGGCCTGGACGGCGGAGCCGGTGGCCGGGCCCAGTCGTTTTTCCGCCACCATCGAGGCGCTCGTCCGGGGCATTCTGTCGGGCAGGGTCGCCCACGACGGCGATACCATGTGCCGGAGCACCCGCGTGGCCGTGATGGGAAGCCTGGCCGCCGAAACAGGCCGATCAGTGGGCTGGAGCGAACTGACCGAAGACGCGTCAACGCTGGCATGATCGTTACAATCGGTCTGTCGTGAATCAACGTGGCTCCGGACGACGATGTTCTCTCTTGAGGCTGCCGACCGGGGGCTGTCCGATAACGGGGCTGTCCGACTCAAGGCGAAGAGGGTCCTATGGCGTCCAACAACTCGAGCACCGTTCAAACGTTCAGCATCGCGCTGATCGTCTTCGTGATGCTCACCTTCGTGCTGGCCGTCACCACCTATCTCTTCTTCAAGAAGGCCGATGAGAATCTCAAGATCTCCGAGGCGAAGCAGAAAGAGGCCAGCGACGCCAACACCAAGCGGCTCGAGGCGGAGAAAAACAGGCTCGAACTGGTGAAGGATGTCCTTGGCTTTCCGGAAGAGATGGCAAACCCGGAGGTCCTGAAGAGAAAACAGGATGAGATCGACGACGTCTACGGAAAGTATCTCGAGCAGACGACCTACAGTGGCGCGGTGGAGTGGCTCTCGAAATCGATCGAGGATCACTACAAGTCGATGAACACGCTGCAGGCGGAAAAAGACCGCTTCGCGGCCGAGAAGAGTCAGCTTGAGACGAAGCAGGCCGAGGAACTCAAAAATCTTCGCGACTCAAGGGACAAGGCCCAGGCCGACCTTGAGACACTGCGGAAGCAAAAAATTGCCTACGAGACGGAGAGCGGGGAGCAGAAGAAAAAGCTCGAGGATGAGCGGGATGCGGCCAGCGCCCAGGCGAAGCGGCTGAAACTGCTCGGCGAGGAGATCGCAAAGGCGCAGCCCTACCTCTCGGTGGATCGCCGGAGAAATTGGCCAGGCGATGCGGCGGGGGCTGAGCCCGGCAAGGGTGCGGCCGACGAGAGTCCGGACGAACGCCGCGTTGCCCTGATGCTCGACGAGATGCGTGAACGCGAGCGGACGATCGTCCGACTGAACAAAGTGATAGCCCAGTTGCGTGTGGCCGATCCGGCCCTGCAGAATACGGTGCTCGCGGCGACGCCGAAGGACGACCGCGTGGACGGATTCGACGGCCGCATCCTCTCCGTGAACGAACTCGACCGGACGGTGTTGGTCGCCTGTGGCAGGACGACCGGTCTGCGGGCGGGGCTGCAGTTCAACGTCTACGATCCGACCGACCCCCAGCCGCAGCTCGGCAGCAAGAAGGCCGTGGTGGAGGTGTTGTCGATCGAGAGCGACTCGCTCGTTCGTTGCCGTGTGCGGAGGGATTCGACGCGGAACCCGATCGTTCCGGGAGACGTCGTGGCCACGAGCCTCTGGTCGCCGGGCACGCCGCTGGAGGTGGTGATTGTCGGCGTCGTCGATCTTGGCGGCGATCCGGAGGGGGATAGGACACGGCTCGGGCGGTTGGTGGAGCGGATCGGGGGGACTATTGGTGACGACGTGACCCCCTCCACAACCATGATCGTGGATGCCGGCCTGCCCCAGGCGAAGGGCCTCGATGCCGAAGGTCAGGGATCGCGGAAGCAGTTGACTGCGAAGCAGAAGGAAAACCGCAGCCGGCAGCTCGAGGCGGCGAAGCAGTTGGGGATCAAAGTGATGGCAATCGAGCCATTTCTCGGTCTGATGGGCCTGCAGATGGATTCGGTCCGGGCCGACCGTCTCCCCGTCCCGATCAACGAGCAGGCCGCCCCCACGCCGGCTGCTTTCTAGTTTGGCATGCTTACTCGCTTAGCGTAGTAAGCATGCCAAGCAAGTCGGCCTGTTGGTTCAGCCTTTGGAAGCTGCCAACCAACTCCCGTCGGCGTTGTGATACCATTTTGGCCAAAGGCGTCGGGCACCGGCCCGCCCATGACTTCCACCCTCGTCGTTTTTTCGGAGGATCGTGCCGTGATCGAGAGCGTTCTACGCCGTGCCTGCAGGGCCGGAGGCAGTTGTGTGATGGTCTGCGCTGTGCTCATGTCGGCTCTGCTCCTGATGGGAGCGGCCGCCCGGGCGGCCGACGACGCCGGATTTGTGCCGATCTTCAATGGCACTTCGCTCGACGGCTGGGAGGGGAAGCCTGAGTTTTGGTCGGTCCAGGATGGCGCGATCGTCGGCCAGACGACTGCCGAAAAGCCCACCAAGGGCAATACCTTCCTCATCTGGCGGCAAGGCACTCTCGACGACTTCGAACTCCAACTCAAGTATCGCATCACCGGCGGTAACAGCGGCATCCAATACCGCAGCAAGGACTACGGCGACTCCGTCGTCGGCGGCTACCAGGGCGACTTCGAGGCGGGCACGACCTATTCGGGCATTCTCTACGAGGAAAAGGGGCGCGGCATTCTGGCCAAGCGTGGCGAGCGGGTCTCGATCGCCGCTGATGGCGCGAAGACCATGGGCGAGCCGATCGGCAAGACCGAGGACCTTCAAAAGGTGATCAAGCCGGGCGAGTGGAACGACCTGCGGATCGTCGCCCGTGGGCCGAAGCTCCAGCACTTCATCAACAACCAGCTGATGTCGGAGACGGTCGACGAACAGGTGGGCAAGCGGGCGGCCGAGGGCGTGCTCGCGCTGCAATTGCACGCCGGTCCACCGATGAAAGTGGAGTTCAAAGACATCCACCTCAAGCGGCTGAAGCTCGCCGACGGGCGAAAGAAACTTGTGCTGCTGGCGGGCAAGCCGAGCCACGGTCCCGGCCAGCATGAGCATCGGGCGGGCACAATGCTCGCTGAAAAGTGCCTCGATGCCGCGTTTGAGACGGGGACGCAGGGGCCGCAGTTGGTGACGGCCACCTACACCGGCGGCTGGCCGACCGATCCGACCGCCTTCGACAACGCCGACGCGATCTTCTTCTTTGCCGATGGCGGGGGTGGGCATCCGGTGCTGCAGAGCAGCCGGCTCGCCCAGATCGACGCCTTGGCAAAGCGGGGCGTCGGCATCGCCTGTCTGCACTACGCCGTCGAAGTGCCGAAGGAAAAGGGTGGGCCCGAGTTTCTCAACTGGATGGGCGGCTACTTCGAGCCCCATTGGTCGGTGAATCCGCACTGGACGCTGGCCAAGACGGAGCTTGCCCAGGGGCACCCGATCGCACGGGGCGTGAAGCCGTTTGAGACCAACGACGAGTGGTATTACCACATGAGGTTTCGCGAGCCGACGGTGGGCGTGACGACCATTCTGTCAGCCGTGCCGCCCGATGACACACGGGAGAAGCCCGATGGCCCGCACTCGAACAACCCCACGGTGCGAGCCGGCAAGGGGTCGCGTGAGGCGCTGGCCTGGGCCTACGAGCGGCCCGAGGGAGGCCGTGGCTTCGGCTGCACCGGCGCACACTTCCACAGGAACTGGGCCAACGATGACTTCCGCAGGATGATGCTCAACGCGCTGGTCTGGACCGCGGGTCTCGATGTGCCCGCAGACGGCGTGGCCTCCGTGGTCACGGCGGACGATCTCGTTGCAAACCTCGACGAAAAGGCCCCCAAGAATGACCCCAAGAAGGCCCCCGAGTCGCAGCCGGTAGCGAAGCCAGAACCGAGCAAGGCGACAGAGTCGGGCAAGCAGTTGGAGCCGGGCAAGGCGGCGGCTGCGGTGCCTGCCAAAATCTGAGCAAGATCTGAGCGGCCGGCGTACCAGTTTTTTCCTCATCAACGATTATCCGAGCGAAACAATTTTTCAGGAGCTATGACGATGCCGCAACTTTCGATCGAGGGCATGGGTGCTTATGAGGTTCCGGCCGGCAAGCGGCTGGTAAACGCTCTCGTAGACGAATGCGGAATCGATCAGCTGCATGCCTGCGGTGGCGTGGCCAGATGCACAACCTGCCGCGTTGAATTCATCGCAGGCGAGCCCGCTGCGATGACCAAGGCCGAGCGGGACGTACTCGCGGCCAAGGGACTGACTGGCCAGAAAGGCCTACGGCTCTCCTGCCAGATCGCCTGCGACGCCGACATGACCGTAAAGGTCACGAGCCGGTTGGCAGGCTCTGGTCGCGTCGATGCCGGACGACGTCCTGCGGAAGGAATCGAGCCTCCGGCGGAGTGGACGTGAACCGCTGACCGCCGCCCATGCCACGGCCTGCGCCGCGGTCACACGGGCAGTTCTTTGCCCGGAATGCGGCAATCGCCGGCCGGTAGGAGACTGATTGGAAAAAAGGGCTCGATGTAGAGGTGCTCGGGAATCCTGTCGGCGATCGTGGCGTGAAACTCTGGCAGCTTCGACCAGTGAAGCTTCGGTTTGACGTGATGGGCCGTGTGGTACCCGAGATTGCCCGTCAGGATGTTGTACGAGCGATGCATGATGTTGTGGGACGCCTCGTAGGGATTCTGGGTGTCGAGGCCGGAGTGATGGCAGTAGGTGTGCCAGCAGGTGATCACGTATCCCGCCACCATCGGGATCGCGAACACAAACAGGGCGTTGAGCGGATTCCAGACAAATGCCGCCGTGAGCAGGAGCAGGACAACGAAGCTCATGCCGAAGAACCCCCATTGATACCGAGGGTATCTCCTGGCCACCTGGAACGCCCGCAGATAGCCATGCAGGGCGACAACGACGGTGTATTCCAATTCCCCCATCGTCGATCCGTCTCGACGCTTCCAGGCTGACTCATCCTTCGTCTGGTCGAGGTAGTTCACGTGGTGACCCAGGACATGATGGAGCACCCAGGCGTTGGTCGTGACACCGGTGTGAAAGGCATAGGCGATTTCCAGGAGCCGGTTGAGGACCGGTTGGTGGAATGTGAAAAGATGCTGATGGTGATGGTTCCAGGAGCAGATGCAGGCCTTGGGAACCGTCACGAGCAGCAGCCAGCCCGCCAGCAGCCAGACGCCTTGTCCATACGCGAAGACGACCAGGTCGAGCAGACTCAGCGAGACGATGCAGAGCAGTGGGAGCACGTCTGCCTGGTGGCGGAACAGTTTCATGGTGGTTGGTGGGGGCTTTTGGGGGGCGGAGTGTTGGAAAGACTTCCTGCTTGAAAACCGGCGTGGAAAACCCGCCGCAAAATCGTACCACCTTCCCCCTGCCGCGCCGCCGGGTGAAGGAAAACCTTAGGATTTCTAGCCACCTCGACGCGGCCAGCCAGCCAGTCATCCAGTCAAGAGGCGTCGGCCGATGCAGGTCCGTTCTCCACGCCGAACACCTTTTTGATGATTGCCGCGACCCCGTCCATGGCCAGGGGGGCGTTGGCGAGGCCCGGCCGAGAGGCGATGAAGATCGTCTCGTGAGGATCGGCCGGATCGACCGCCCCATGGGAGCCCTTCACGAGGGACACATCGAGCGGGATCGAAATGGCCGGTAGTTTCGTCCGGTCGATGTGCAACTCGAGTGGGTCGTAGCCCGGCTTGCGATGGATGTCGATCGTGCGGGCAAACCCCGGTGCCTTGGTCTCGTCGAGCCAGTACCAATAGCTCTGCCAGCTTTCAGGCGTGCTTTCGATGACGAGATCGCCGCAGCGGCTTCGATTGTCGGCTGTGCCGGAGGACGTCAGTCCCGCCGCGACGAGGTCGGCGCCGGTGAGCACGCGGGCCACCCCTGCCCTGCCCCGGAAGAGCGACGCCACCTGCTCGAGGATGGCCGGATCGCCACCATCCCGGAGATACACATGGCCAACCTGATGATCGGCCAGCGCCCACGCCTGGCTCCCCTCTCGATCGAGCAGTTCGCCGTCGGCCGTCTCGCTGATCGAGAGCAGGCCCGCCTCGCGGAGCACCCGGTTGGGAAAGAGGGTGTGCGATACCGGTCGGATGCGGTATTCACCAGCGACGAACACCGTCAGCCGGTCGTGGCCCACAAGGGCAGCAAAGCCTTCGACGAGCTTTGCAATCTCGGCGTCGAGTTCACCGCAGGCCGCGTGGGCTGCCGGGCTGTCGGGGCCGGTTCTCTGGGCGGCGTAGTCGAGATGAGGCAGATAGACCACGGCGAAATGTGGAGGATTGGGGCGGGCGGCCTCCAGGAAGCTCCGCACAATCCACTGCGACGACGCGATTCCTGCGATGGGGCCCCAGAACATGTGGAGCGGAAAATCGCCAAGCGTCGCCCGAAGATCGGCGTAGAGCGGCTCGGGGCGTGTGTGGCACCACATGGTTTCGGAGCCGTCGGGGTTGTGCTTGGGCGCGGGAAGGCAGACCAGATCGGCCGTGGAGTGCTTCGACTGGAGCAGAAACCAGGCCGCCGTCCGGAGTTCTGGCCGGGCCGACTTGAGCTGGTCCCAGATCCGCGGGCTGCGGTGCACGCTGTCAGGGCTGATCCACATTTCGAGATGGTGCGAGTCACGCTCGTAGAGGCCGTTGGCGACGATCCCGTGGGCAGCGGGCGGGGAGCCGGTCGTGAGCGTGGCCTGCACGGGGCAGGTCACGGCCGGAAAGCCAGGGGCGAGCGGCACGCAGCCACCGCCGGCCGCGAGCGATGCGAGCGCTGGCATGCGCGAAAGGTCTTCCTGACGCAGGCCGGGAATCGACAGCAGGAGGACGTGGACGGGGGGCGATACGGCACTCATGGGGATGGCTCCAGGGAAAGCAGTGGCGCGAGGAAGGCTGCGGAGTCTCAGGCGATGTCAGCCCTGCAGTGGACATGGGGTGCGGGGAAGGATTGTTGTCAGACCGTTTCAGGTGGGGCTCACGAATCGGCGTCCGACGAGGAACGGAACCAACAACAGCAGCACGACAATCGACCAGGGCTCGCCGCAGGTGGCGAGCACGAGCACTGCGTCGAGCGTGATGATCGCCATGATCGCATTGCCGACCGCCTGCTGCACGCGGCCGCTCGTCGGTTCGAAGATCCCCAGCACCGCCCGGAGCAGAATCGACGCGGTCAGCATTCCCCAGAGCAGCAGCCAGTTGGAGAGCTTTGCGCCGGTGAGCCAGCCGCCGGCATCGCCGGCACGGGCGGCAAGCCATGGGGAGAGGCCGGCGGTGGCCAGGCCGATGAGCATGATGAACGCGCCCGCCGCGAGCCGGCCCGGGCGGCTCTCCTCCGCCTCATCCCGGGCATAGACCGTGATGCCCATCACATAGACACCCATGCCGATCGGGAGCAGCCACTGGTGCGGCCCATGCGGTCCGCCTGCCGCGGTCATGCCCAGCAGCCAGTTGAGGGCCCGGCAGCTGCCCATGACGGCAGGGCCAAGGCTCGTTGTCTTGGCGTGACGGTTGTAGGTCCAGACCGCAGTTGTCAGCAGGGCACCCACAAGGGCGGGCCAGGGATTCTGAGAAACAAACGCGGTTCCACAGGCGGCGGCACTGCCGACCGCGAGCAGAAGATTGCCGACGCCGGCCGCGGAACGCCAGCCGATGCGGCCGCTGGGCAGGGGCCGCTCCGGGCGTTCCTCGCGATCGACCGCCAGGTCGCAGACGTCGTTGAGCACCATGCCGGCCGCATAGAAGGCCAGCGAGGCGAGGATTGCCCACCAGAGGCTCTGAGATGGCCAAGCGATTGTCCGGGCCTGCGACACGATCACATAGCCGGCGAGCACGTCGGCCACCGCCGTGGCATGATTGGGCAATCGCAGGAGCTGTATCCAGGCAAGCAGAGATGCGAGCATATGCTGGTCTTGCTGTGGTGGCGTCAGGCGATGGTCACGGCCGCTGCCGCAGCCTGCGCAAGCAGGTAGACCCGGGCTGCCCGGGCGGCCTCATCGGGCCGGTCTCGGTAGGGATAGAGTTCCACCGTGATCCACATGTCAGGAGTGTGCGTGGCGATCGCCCTGAAGACACCGGCGAAGTCGATCGCCCCTTCCCCGGGGACAAGATGATGGTGCACGCGGGTCGCCGCGATGTCCTCGAAGTGGTAGTGACGCGTGTGCTGCTGCATGCGAGGCACCCACTCGGCCGGATCCTCGCCCACGCAGTAGGCGTGGCCGATATCGAAATTGAGCCCCAGCGACGGATGATCGACCCGCTCGGCAAATTCCAGATACTGCTCGAAGCGTTCGATCAGCAGGCCCGGCTCCGGCTCGATCAGGAGCGACACGCCGCAGGCAGCAGCGACGTCGAGACAGGGCATGATCTCGTCATAGAAGATGTCGGTCGCGGCCGCCCGACTCTGCCCCTCGGCCAGTTCGCCGCCGGGTTCGGTCGAGATCGCCGGGGCGCCAAGTTCCGCTGCCAGATGGAGGGCCCGCTTCGTGTGTTCACGTCGGATGGCCCGGTAGTGCCGGTCGGGATCGGTCCATCCCGGATGCCAGTAGGGCTGACGAGGATCCGCGATCGCGTTCATCATGAAGGCGTTGATGTTCGAAATCGTGAGGCTGTTTGCCTCGATGGCCGTTCGGATGGCCTGCTTCTGCACCGGCAGCAGGCCGGCGGGCCACGCATGCGGCACGTCGGCTAGCAGTTCGATGCCGCGGTAGCCGAAGCCGGCGATCTGCTCAATCGCCTGCTCGACGGGCACGTCAAGATAGGCATTGGAACTGAAGGCGAGTTGCAGCGGCACGGGAGCCTCCCTCGGTATGGACCAGTCCCAGAGTTTAGTCGCGAGCCCCCGCGTGGATAGGGGCTGCATCCGGTGAGCCCCCAGTGGCGGTTCGGGGCTGCCCATGCCCCGAGAGCCGGCGTTGCTGACAAGCGCAGGCAGGATGCCGGAGCGCAGTCAGCATCGAGTGAGCGCAGGCAGGATGCCGAAGCGAA
>JBIIFB010000169.1:0-7936 GCA_044237545.1 Pirellulales bacterium | reverse complement strand
GCCGAGCCACTGTGGCCCCCAGCCAGCCGATGGGAAAAATCCCATGGCCGACTCATGCTGCAGAAGACCCTTCGACAACTGGCCGAGGTTGTTGCGACAGCTGTTCATGCGGGCCGATTCACGGGCCGACTGAACGGCCGGCAGTAAGAGCCCGGCCAACGCTCCGATGATCGCAATTACCACCAGCATCTCGACAAGCGTAAAGCCAGTCTGCCGCCGTGCCTGCATTCCCGCACCCGCCTTTCTGCGAGGATCCTTCATGACCGGTACATCCTACCACCGCGGCCCCAGGAGTGACTTCTTCGAGCGCAGGCGGCATTTTCGGGATAGGTCTGCCAGTTCCCTGCCTGGAGGCGAAAATGGCAATAGGGTGACGGCGATGCCGAGGGCGATGTCTGGCGAAAGCATACAGTCGCCGAGAGAGTCGACCGTAGCGACCACGGCATCCCCGACCTGCAAGACGGCATGGCCTACCGAATGAGCCGTCTCCATGCCGCGAGCGTGTTTGACGGGCTCTCGAATGTCTACCTCCTCGGCGAGAAATACGTTTCGTCTGCCGCATACGACAGCGGCAGCGATCCCGGCGACAACGGCCCCATGCTCGTCGGCTACTCGGCGGGAAATGTCCGCTGGGGCGTTGAACGGCCCGTTCCTGATCGGCAGCGTGGCCTTCATCCAACGGCGTTTGGCTCGGCCCACCCGGGCGGCTGGAATGCCGCCTTCGGCGATGGCAGCGTGAAGACGATCTCGTACGATATCGACGCGGAGCTTCATAAGAAGCTGAGCTCGCGGGACGATATCAAGCGGGGCGGCTTGGCGGGGGCACCTCCTTAGGCCACGAGGGAAGGGGAAAGGGAGGGACACCGACAAGTTACAAACTTGCGGCCACGGGTAGGAGGAGGAGAGGGAGACACCGGCAAGTTACAAACTTGCGGCCACGAGGGGCACCGAGCGAGGCGGGGCAGATTCCCTTGCTCGCGCTGCGGGCTTGGATGGGATGGGGGCAGATCCCGTCGCTTACGCTCAGGGCTTTTATGGGATGTGCGCACACGGGGCCGGGGCTTATCGATCGCGGCAGCTATGTCGTCGGCGAACATGCCTCGGAACGGCTCCTTGAACGGGGTATCATGGAGAGTGAGGGCTAAAGCATGCGTATACCAGGCCAACGAGTGAAGCGGACGCGACTGATCCAGACAGATCGGTTGATCGTGGCGGTTGATGTCGAGCAGGTTATCCCTGCCGAAGATCCAAGCGAACCTTGCTACGAGTCGGAAACCGTTGAACTCCTTCGCGAAGTGCATGAACGGGCGCTCGCCGGCGACATCGACTGGCTCAAGACGAGAGGGAAGGTCTAACAACTCGTCGAGGCCGCGTGAGCCATACGGCACGTTAAACACATGCGGCCACGGGCAAAGCCGCGGGGCACATCCCGTCGCTTACGCTCAGGGCTTTTATGGGATGGAGACCACGGACGATTTAAAAACGCGCCGCCACGGGCAAAGCCGCGGGGCACATCCCGTCGCTTACGCTCAGGGCTTTTATGGGATGGAGACCACGGACAAGTTAAAAACTTGCCGCCACGGGGGGCAGCGAGCGAGTCGGGCCACGAGGGGCCGACAACCCGGATTCCCTTGCTTGACAGACCGAATTGCACGGCTGTACACTATTCATCGCGTGGCGTATTATTTCACCGTTGTGTTCTTACCTCGATATTTCACGTGTCGATCATCAGCCTCAAAGGCGACTCCTCATGGAAAAAGCGAAAGTGCAGGCAGTGCTCGATTCCTTCGGTAGCGATATCGATGTCGATGCGTTTCTTGAAAAACTGACCGTACTTGAGGATATCGAGCGCAGCGAACGGCAAATCACCGCCGGTGACACCGTGCCACATGAATCCGTGCTGAAAAGACTCGAACGATGGGCCGGATAATCTGGGCTTGCCGTGCGGCTGACCAACTCGAGGCACTCGTTGAGTTCATAGCTAAAGGCAGCCCCCGAGAGGCACGACGGTTTGCGGAGAGAGTCCTACGCCGAATTACCTCGCTAGAAGCTCACCCTGAACTGGGCGGCTGGGTGATCGAAGATGAAACTCGTACCTACCGGGAACTTCTGCTGGGAAATTACCGGATCGTCTACCGAACTGCGTCGGAAGCAATCTACATCGTCGCGGTGAGACATGGCTCACGGCTTTGGAATCCCGAGGACGTATCATGATCACCCGACAACTCACGGTGGAAAAGATTGTCGCCTGGCTTCATCACGAGCTCTCCCTGGAGGCACTCGTCGACTGGGCTGAAATGGCGACAATGCAGGAGACTTTCGATGACCCACATGCCACCGACTTGGCTGCGATTGTCGGACGACTCGGTGCGGCAGACGTTCGGTCGTTCGGCCTCACGTGGGAGGATTGCGAGCAGCTCCTGACCCAACTGGGCTATACCGCTAACGTCGATATCACCGCCGCATAGCGCACCCGAATAAAAGCCCCCGGCGTAAGCCGGGGGATCGCGAACCGCAGGGGACACATCCCGTCGCTTACGCTCAGGGCTTTTATGGGATGGAGACCACGGACAAGTTGAAAACTTGCCGCCACGGGGGGCAGCTTATGCACGGAACTTTGAAGAGCCCTCACCCCACCCGAGCGGCTGTCACTTCAAAGTCAACCTGACTGGGAATCGCCGTCCTTTGCGACGCATCCAGGATCTCCAACGAAAGGAGCCGCCCCGTCGCGTCATAATCGAGGATCACCCCGGGCTTCCCCTCGTCGCTTTCCGTAACACTGCCTTCTGCAAACACCACCGACAGGGTGTCTGTTTCTGGATCGTAGATCACCTTCATCACTCCACTCTCCAATATTTGTCGATTTTGCTGGTACGGTACACAGTGACGACCTCCATCGGCGTTCGATCGATGTCGATGAACACCCGCAGGAGGAACCCCGATTGTAACAGGGACTGCCAGACCTCCCGCCCAGGCCGCACCGGCTCCACTTGCCCCGGAGAAACGAGAACATCCACGACGTCCTCTTCCGAAATACTGCGACGTTCCATTTCGGCTGCGGCATGCAATGTTATCCGAAAGAGTGACCGTGACACGCTTGGGGTTCCTCTGCAAGACAAGGTGCACGTGTGTATATCATTTTTCCAAGAAGGCAACGGCCGTGTCTCCATCCTTGCCGTGCTTCCAGAGACAGCGGTTAGGGTGATTCGCGAGTGAACGGGGGGTAGGGCGACGAGTTTAAAACTTGCCGCCACGGGGGGCAGTGAGCGAGTCGGGCTGTGATGGGCAGGCGGGCCGGATTCCCTTGCTCGCGCTGCGGGCTTGGATGGAATGGGGGCAGATCCCGTCGCTTACGCTCAGGGCTTTTATCGAACGGGCACTGGACGGGTTATGCGACGAGCGTCACTTAAAACTGGAGCCGAATGTGATCCCGCCAGGCGGTCTTGAGGCGGCTGGCATCGTCCTCGGACACCGCGCCTAGCCTCGCAATCAAGAGCGACTGCTCAAGGCCTTACAGTCGTCATACAGCGACTCATCCTCGTCGGCATAAGACTTGAGAAAAGCCCCGTGATCGCGGACGACGGCCTTGACGCCCGATTCCGCCGAACGCTCCAGACTTTCAGACCGCTGAATGGAAACCAACCAGCGGCCAGCTCCCAATTCCTGCACCGCTTCCTCTGGAAGCGCGAGCCGCTGCCCCGGCTCGACGGTCACCTCAAAAGTCAGAACCTCCAACGGGGGATTCATGGATGCCTCAACGGGCGTGGGCAGATTTTTGTTCACGACGTGGACCTCCCATAAAATACAGACGTCCGCACTCGTATGCAATTCCTTTCCGCTGCGGCTTGGAGGGGGAGAGGGCTTGAATGGGAGGGGGACACATCCCGTCGCTTACGCGCAGGGCTTTTATTAGCCGGGGGCGACGCCCGCCCCAATAAAAGCCCCCGGCGTAAGCCGGGGGATCGCGAACCGCAGGGGGCAGATCCCGTCGCTCGCGCTCAGGGCTTTTATGGGACGGAGACCACGGACAAGTTGAACACTTGCCGCCACGATAAGGAGGGGAAGGGAAGGGGAGACACCGACAAGTTACAAACTCGCGGCCACGGGAAGGATACCCGGCGACGGACGGGATTTCCCGCGAGCCATCACTGCGGCGGCATGCCCTTGCCATCATTGCGGCCCGAGAGCTGCATGTGGAGCGTGGCGTCGATGTCGAAGCTCACCGTCCGCACCATGCCGTCGGCATAGGCCACATTCCAGCCGCCCTGATGGCCGCTGCCAAAGGCCCGCGGATTCGATCCCTTCGCATCCCGAGCCGGCGGCGCGATCCCCCAGCGAGACGTGTTGCTCGAATACCCCGCCAGCATCGGAGCATTGTCGCCCTGGTCAGTGCCGGAAAAATAACTGCCCGTCGCCACATACTTCTCCCCGAGCAGATACGTGTTTGACAGGCCGTCATACACGCTCGCCGCCTGCAGCCGCGTCATCCGGCCGGCCATGCCGTCTTGGATCACGTCCGGGATGCCCATGTCTGAAAGAGTGCCGAGCTTGTCGGCCAACGACATTTTCCGCCAGAGATCCCCCTCGGGGAGCGATCCGGGGCTCGAAAGAATCGCATCGACCGGCTTGTCGCAGGTGTCGCAGGCTCCCAGCCGATCGCCGTCGTGGTTTGCATGGCCATTCAAGCCCGAGATCGCGATATTCAGCGAATTGCCCTTCGTCGGATTACCCGGAGGTGCATGGCAGATGTCAACCTTTTTCGACTTCAGCGACGACGACTTGCCCGCCGTCGCGATCGCCGAGGCATAGGCCGATAGCCTCGGGCAGAGCCCCTTGAACCCCGCGGCCTCCGAGCCGCCCGTGCCGCTGTTGACTGCGAAATCGCTGCGGGTGGCCCGCGTGAGCGTTACCGCTCCGCCCTGGAATGACGTCGTCGTGAGCGGCAGCGACCGCGATCCCCGCCGCGACGGGCAGGAAAACATCGGCAGCGGCGCCGAGGCGAGCTTGCCATACGCGGCATTCATGCCGCCAGCCGGCACGTTCGACACGATGTTGCGGGTGTTCAACTCATCGATATAGGGCAACACCCCAAACGCCCAGCCCCCCGGCTGCGACGAATCCCCCGACCGCTCCGACACCCCGAGCCACTGCGGGCTCCAGCCACCCGACGGAAAGTAGCCAAAAAACACTTCGTGCTGAATCATCCCCTTCGAGACCTGGGAGATGTTGTTGCGACACCCCGTCATTCGCGAAGACTCCCGCGCCGACTGGATCGCCGGCAGCCCGATCCCCGCCAGCGTGGAAATGATCGCCAGACCAACCAGCAGCTCCAACAACGAAAAACCTGACCGACGCTGAATAACCATGGCCTTACCCTGCCTTTCCTGATGCAGACGGGCTTGATGGAGAAGGCAGCCGCCGCGGGCCGCCGAAGAAGAGAGGGCCCGCCCAAGGAAGGCAGCCCCGGATCGGGCATTGAGAAGATCCGGCATTGAGAGCTGGTCGGCCTGCCGGCATCGAGAAGACGAGGGGCTGGAAGCTGCCGCTCGAAGAGCGGAGGGGCTCTTAAGGCCTGCCTCCGGAGTGCGGCGTCGGCGAGGTTCCTTGCGACACATGTCGCCTCCTCATCCTCGGCCGGGCCCAGGTTGTCTCCAGGCTCCGGTCAATGGGTCATCATACGGGGCTTACTACGCAGCCCAGGCCAAAAAGTTCACGGCCGCCGGCGGCCGCGGAAAAATCGGCGATTTTCCGAGAGGAGACAGTTGGTAGCGGGGCGGGAATCCGCCGCGGTTTGAGAGCGTACGTTGTGTCTCGGCGGAGGCGAAGGCGGTGATAGGGGGGCGGAGCAGAGGGGGCGGGGCAGAGGGGAACCGCAAGTTGAAAACTCGCGGCCACGGGGGGACACCGACAAGTTAAAGCCTCGCGGCCACGGGGGCAGGGGGAGAGGGCTTGGATGGGAGGGGGGCACATCCCGTCGCTTACGCTCAGGGCTTTTATTTATGGGTCGGGCGAGACGGCGGCCGCTAGACAGCGTGACCAAGTGCGTGCTACCATGACCTAGACGGAAGTACATGTCTGCGTTCCCCGGAGGTCCTTCCATGATCAGAAAGCTTTCCCTACACGAACTCGCTGAAGCCATCGAAAGCCTGCCCTTAAACGTCCAAGCGGATTTAGCGGCCACAATCCAACAGCGGCTAACCATACAAGACCACGATCAAGGCAACACTCCCGACGAAGGCGACCAGCAGCCATCGCTGAGACATGAACTGAACCAAGACCAGCAGGAGACGTTCAAGTCATTTTTGGCAAGCATGCCGAACGTTGGCGAAGACCATGAATTCGTCGTTGCCCGAGACCTGCCAAGGATCACTGCTTTGTGAGTTGGCTCATCGACACCAACGTTCTGTCCGAACTGCGAAAAGGTTCGAGAGCAGACAAACGAGTCCGAGCATGGTTTGACGCCGCCGCGGACTTCAATCCGTTCGAAGACGGTTAATCCGCGGTGCGTTTCCCTTGCCTGCGCTGCGGGCTTGGATAGGGACGGGATTCTTTGCTGCCGATCCCCTGGCTTACGCCGGGGGCTTTTATGGGGAGGGGGCGATGGGACGCGTTGCCGCCGGGCTTCATACAAGCCCTGAGCGTAAGCGACGGGATCGGAACAACGTTTGGCGCAGCGCCGCGTGTGGCTTCCGATCCCCCGGCTTACGCCGAGGGCTTTTATAGGCACGGGATTCTTTGCTTCCGATCCCCCACGCCCCATACAAGCCCGGAGCGTAAGCGATTGTGTAGGCCGAACGTTTGATGCAACGCCCTGCGTGGCTTCCGATCCCCCGGCTTACGCCGAGGGCTTTTATTGGGTCGGGGCAAAGGGGAACCGCAAGTTGAAAACTCGCGGCCACGGGAGAAGGCGGGCACGGGAGGAGGCGGGCACGGGAGGAGGCGGGCACGGGAGAAGGCGGGCACGGGAGAAGGGACGGGGAGCGGCGGAACCTCAGAGGCCGACCTGCTTCCAGGCGTCTTTCACGGCCTTCTTCACGCCCTTCCCAAACCGGCTCGTGTCGCCCGCGATCTGCACCGTCAGCGAGGCCATGTCCTTGAACTGACTGGTCCGCGAAAGTTGCAGCATCGCATCAAACCAGATCCGCCCCGCTGTCTCCCACGTCTCGCCCCCCAGCGACTTGGCCACAATCGCAAACGCCCGATTCGGAATCCCCGAATTTAAATGCACGCCGCCATTGTCGGCACCGCCCGTGTAGAGATTGTCCATGTGGCCGGGCTGCGGGTCTGTGCCCAGATCAGGATCGTTTTCATAGGCCGTGCCAGGATGCTCCATGTCGCGGATCGCACGCCGCGTCGGAGCCGGCACCAAGACCTCCGTCCCAATCAGCCAGCTGGCCGTCTCGGCCACCTCCCCACGCCGCCACTGCCGCACAAGCACGCCAAACACATCTGAAAAGTGCTCGTTGAGCGCCCCCGACTGGCCCCGGTATTCAAGGTTGCTCGTGAACGACTGCACGCCATGCGTCAGCTCATGGGCCACCACATCGAGCGACCGCGTAAACCGCTGGAAAATCTCCCCGTCGCCATCGCCATAGGCCATCTGGCCGCCGTCCCAGAAGGCGTTTTCCATCGGCTGATATTTGCCCGTGCCATCCGACTCGCCAACATGCACGCTCGAAATCAGTGTCATGCCCGCGTCGTCGAGCGAGTTGCGACCAAACACCTCGCGGAAGAAGTCGTAGGTGTCGCCGGAATAGTCGTAGGCCTCGTTCACCGCCTCATCCGCCGTCTTCTTCTCCCCCTCACTCCGCACAAGCCTGCCCGGCAGCCGGTCTTTCCGACGGGCATCGTAGATGAGCCTGTTTTTCGTGGCCGCCGGCGAGGGCACCGCCATCATGCGGGGCATGTTCTGGGCGAAGGCCCGCACCGCCCTCAC
>JBIIFB010000288.1:0-2705 GCA_044237545.1 Pirellulales bacterium | reverse complement strand
TGGCGGTCGTGCTCATGGCCCTGTGGAGCACGCGGGGCGTGCTGGCTGTGGTCGGCCTCAAGCTGACGATGGTCTCGGCCATGCTCTCCGCGATGGTCACGGTGGTGGCGATCGCCACCGTGGTGCACGTGATCGTGGAGTTTCGACAGCAGCGGGATCAGGGCCTGCCCGCGGCGGCGGCGCTCGAGCGGGCCCTGTCGATCCTGTTCTGGCCGGTGGTAGGGTCGATCGCCACCGACGTGATCGGCTTCGGTTCGCTGATGGCAAGCCGCGTGGGTCCGGTCCATGACTTCGGCATCATGACGAGCGTGGGGGCGATCATGGTGCTCGTGGCCGTGGCGCTCCTCGTCCCGTTCCTGGCGCTCTGTGGCCGATTCGACGCCGACCCAAAGCGGGCCTGGGGGGAGGGCATCCTTGAACTGGGGCTCGACCGGCTGGTGCGGCGGATCGTGCAACATCCAGGTCCGATCCTGCTCTGGTCGACGCTCCTCGTGGCGGTGGCGGTGGCGGGAATGCGGTGGCTGGAGGTGGAGACCGACTTCACCCGTAACTTTCGCAGCACGAGCCCGGTGGTCGCCTCGTACGACATGATCGAGTCGCGGCTCGGTGGGGCCGGAGTGTGGGATGTGCTCCTGCCGATCGGAGACGCCATCGACGGGCAGTTGCTCTGCAACGTTGCCCGACTGGAGACGCGATTGCGGACCGAGGTCACGATTCCCGATGTTCGAGACGGTAATCGTCGGGTACCCGCTCTGACAAAAGTCATGAGCATTGCCGACGTGCTGGCGGCGGTATCACCGATCTCGCTGGAGCGCCTCGAGAGCACGCGACTGGGCAACTGGCTGGTCGCCGGGGCGCTGGAGCTCATGCAGAAACAGGTGCCGCAACTGGGCCGGTCGCTCATCGGTCGCGATCCCGAGGACGGCTCGAAGTGGCTGCGCGTGATGCTGCGGGCCCATGAACGGCAACCGGCTCCGCAGAAACGTGCGATCATCGAGCAGGTCGGTCGTATCGTGGCCGAGGAGTTTCCTGCCCGGGCCGGCCGACCGGCCGGCGAAGTGACGGGATTTTTCGTCCTGTTGGCGCAGCTCGTGGAGCGGATGCTCTCCGACCAGTGGTATACGTTCTTCCTCGCCACGGCGGGAATCTTTGTGCTGCTGGCCGTCAGCTTCCGAAGCCCCCTTCTGGCGGCCGTGGCGCTCGTTCCCAATGCGCTGCCGATCTTCGTGGTGCTCGGCCTGCTCGGCTGGACCGGAGACCGCATCAACATGGGCACGGCGATGATCGCTGCAGTCTCGATGGGGCTCTCCGTGGACAGTTCGATCCACTACCTCGCCGCCTTCCGCCGCCGTCTCGCGTCGGGCCATGCGATTCCCGCCGCGCTCGAGGCCGCCCACCAGACGGCCGGTCGGGCGATGATCTTCTCCACGCTCGCTCTGGTGGTCGGTTTTCTCGCACTCACGACCAGCGGCTTCATTCCGACGGTATCGTTCGGGGCGCTCTCCTGCCTGACGCTCACAGGTGGCCTGTTCGGCAATCTTGTCGTGCTGCCCGTGCTGCTCTCGCTGCTTGCCCCTTGGCTTGAGCCCGTGCCTGCCGACAGACTCAAGACCGGCTCCCGGTAACGCGTCTGGCTCGCATGCGCGGCCGACCCGGGATGCCGCGTTGGCGAAAAAAAGCTACATTCGGCGGACCCAACCACCGCACCAAGGAGTTCTCCATGAGCCATGAGTTTTCACACCTTCGGACCAGCGGCGCAGCTGGTGGTATCGTCGCCGACCAGAACGCACGGCCCGAGACACTCGAGGCCGACGCCATCGTGACCTTTCTCACCGAGGGCGGCGTCGGCTCCGGTTCCGTCGCTGAAATCGACGCGGCCACCGGGGGGCTCATCACCCGACTCGTCGCGGCCGGAGAGATCACCGGCAGACGCCTCGAATGCGTGCCGCTCCTTGCCGCCCCAGGGCTGCGGGCGGGGCAACTCGTCGTGGTCGGCCTCGGCAAACGCGAGGAGATCGACGCCGGCGTGCTTTACCACGCCGCGGCGACCGCCGCGAGGCACCTCGCCGGCCGGCCACGGGGCAAGGTCGCCTTCGTTGCCGATGGATGCTGGACGACACGGCAGGCGGAGCAGGCGGTGGCCGGCGCCGCCGTCGGCATGGTGGGGCAGGATCTCTACCGGGCGGAAAAGAGACGCACACGCTTCGGCAGCACCGTCTGGCTGGTGGCTCCGCCCGAGGCCGTCGCCCGTGGCGTGGTGATCGGAGAGGGCGTGAACCTCGCCCGGCGGCTGGTGAATATGCCCCCCGACGATCTCTACCCGCAGACATTTTCGGAGGAAATCGCCGCCGTCGCCGGACGCACCGGCATGGAAGTCGACATCTGGGACGAGGAACAATTGGCACGGGAACGCTGCCGGGCGATCCTCGCGGTTGGCCGGGGCTCGACCCGTGCGCCACGGCTCGTCATTCTCCGCTACCGCGGCCCGGGTGCGCGGGAAGACCAGCCCGATCTCGCCCTCGTTGGCAAGGGCGTGACGTTCGATTCGGGAGGACTGTCGCTCAAGCCCTCCGAGTCGATGCTCAGCATGAAATGCGACATGTCTGGGGGGGCCGCGGTGGTGGCGGCGGCGGCCACGATCGCCGCTCTCAACCTGCCGATCAACCTTGTAGCCGCCATCGGCCTCGTCGAAAACATGACCGGCC
>JBIIFB010000287.1:0-2707 GCA_044237545.1 Pirellulales bacterium | reverse complement strand
TAGGTTGCCAGGCTCGACCGGCCGGCGAATCCCCGGAGCACCACCGCGTCGTGGTGGAGGATTTCGAGCAGGATGTCGGCGAGCAGGTCCTCGCGGTCAGCCCGGTCCAGAACGATCCGACGCTGAGCTGCGGTGCGATCGACGACAAAGGCGAGCAGCCCGACGAACCGCTCGAAGAACGCCTCCCAGGCCGCAGGACGCCCCTGCAGGCAATCCTGCAGCAACTGGCGATCCGCGGCGGGAAAAAGAGGCTGCCCGGCAGGCCTGTCTTGGGCCTGCTGCGACAGCGACGGGAGTCCGGACGGGAATTCCGAGCCGGCTGGATGCTGAGAATTCATCGTGCTCGTAGCCCTGACCTCCATAATCCCGAACACCTTCAAGCATAGGGCCGACCGGTCGCTGCCACCAATACCGGGAGCGTCTGGGCTCATGAAATATTGGCAAATCGCCGATTTCTGAATCGTTGACAGGTGCGCCGGCTCCCCCTACGATTCCGCGCATCCGGTACAGACTGCCATCGGTTTCGGCTTCTACGCGAGGCCATGCCGAGCGTCTGATCCCGAGCCTGAGCCTGGTGTTCCTGCTTTATTCCTGTTCCTGCCCCCCATTCCAAGGAGCCTCAAACCATGACACACGTTGTCGCCGAACCCTGTTTCGCCTGTAAGTACACAGACTGTGTCGTGGTCTGCCCGGTCGAGTGCTTCTACGAGGGCGACAAGATGATCTACATCCACCCCGACGAGTGCATCGACTGCGAGGCATGTGTCCCGGAGTGCCCCGTCGAGGCGATCTTCCACGAGGACAACCTGCCGTCGGAATGGAAGGACTTCAAGGAACTCAACGCCGAGATGTCGACGCAGTTGCCGGTGATCACCGAGAAGAAAGATCCCCTTTGTTGATCAGATAGCCAGCGTTGATCAGATAGCCGGCGTTGCCGACGCAGCGGCTGCGGTCATCACAGCGGCTGCGGTCATCACAGCGGCTGCGGTCATGACAGCGGCGGCGATCACCGCAGATCGACCAGCCAGTAGGCGTTGTCGACGAAACTCCTCCAACTTTCATACTTGGGATTGCCAAGCTTGACAGTCAGGAGCGGGCTTCGTTTTGGTTTGACAGGATGGCGGACGAGGATCATGTGGGCTTCCGGGGGAGTCCTGCCTCCTTTGCGTACGTTGCAGGCAACGCAGGCACAGACGATATTTTCCCAGCTCGTGATGCCACCGCGACTTCTGGGCACGACATGGTCGAGCGACAGTTCGCTGGTGGGGAAGCGTTGGCCGCAATACTGGCACTGATTGCCGTCGCGGGCAAAGACATTGCGGCGGTTGAACCGCAGCCCCTGCCGCGGCCCACGATCGCACGACGTGAGCCGGATCACACGCGGGGCCTGCAGGTCGTAGCCGACCGCCCGCACCCAGTCCTCGTCGGGCCGTCGAAAACTGGACCGCAGCGTGGAAAGCTCCCGCCACGAATCGAGCGTGTGGGCGGCATACTGCCCTTCTTCGATATGAACCACCTCGGCGAGTTGCCGAAACAGCAGCGTGATCGCCCGGCGGACATTCGTGATGTGAACGGCGACGAACGACCGGTTGAGCACCAGTACGCTCAGCCCGAGCGACCCGGGGGCGATTGAGGCGGGCATCATCGCACCAGACATGGCAGATCCTCAAGAAGGCTGCAATTCGGCTGCGCGGGTTAGGCTCCGCGGGTCGGGCACCGCGGCTTGAAATCCGCGGGTTGGGTTCCGCGAAATCGGTTCGGCTCTGCGGAATGGCATGGCCACCCTCCAGTGCAACGAGTCTAGTCGCCCGGTCGCCCCGTTGCCAAATTTCGTCATCGCTAAAAACCAGCAAATGGCTTGCCTTTGCCGCAGGTTACAGGCAGACTCTAGTTGTGGGCTCGCCATTTGTGGCTGGTTCACGCCGCGCCCGGCGGAGGCATGGCCGGACTCATTCCCCCCGCGGAGAAACCGATGCTTCATTATTCATGCGATATTTGCAAACGCCCGATCGACACCCATGCCGACGTGCATCACGTGGTCAAGATCGAGGTATTCCCCGCCGTCGAGGATGTGGTCGATCAGGGCTGTTGCGAGGCCGCCAGCCAGCAGGAAGAGGCTGATCATCTCGAAGAGATGCAAGACCTCCTCGAACGCCTCGACGACGAGGAACTGCCGGCCGGCCTGTGTGACGGCGCCCGCTCGATGCGGTTTGATCTCTGCGATGCCTGCCGCCAGCGTTTCGTGAAGAATCCTTTGGGCGTCAAGCCCGGCAAGCAGCTCAACTTCAGCAACAACTGAAACCGGCGAACCAGTCGGCGGTGCGGACTCAAGCGGCCTGTTGAAAGAGGCTCCGTCAACTCACGGACAAGTTACAAACTTGCCGCCACGGAGAGCGAGCGGAGCCGGGATCGGCGGAAGCTCGAGGAGCTTTTGGATTTTTCGCTCACGCTCCGGCAGTGGAGCGCCACAACACGCCATGGCGAAAAAGCCACCGCGACGAGACTTCTGCCGTCCCGGCGGTGCGGACTCAAGCGGCCTGTTGAGTGAGGCTCCGTCAACTCACGGACACGTTACAAACTTGCCGCCACGTGACAGGGGACGGACACGGACACGTTACAAACGTGCCGCCACCGGGAGAGAGAGGGCGGAGCGGAATCAGATCCGCACACGTCGGCCCTCGGACTGACTGACAGCGGCGCACTGCAC
>JBIIFB010000028.1:0-26031 GCA_044237545.1 Pirellulales bacterium | reverse complement strand
ACTTGTCCGTGTCCCCCTGGGAACCGGATTCCGCACGTTAAAAACTCGCGGCCACAATTCCCTTATCACCACCAAAGTCGCCAGATTCCGTACGTTTTCAACGTGTCCGTGTCTCCCTCCCTTTCCCCCGTGGCGGCAAGTTTTCAACTTGTCCGTGTCCCCCTGGGAACCGGATTCCGCAAGTTAAAAACTCGCGGCCACAAATCACTCCCGGCCACCATCCTCCTCACGGCCGAAGGGCCGAGTCAGAACCGCCATCATTCCGGCTTCAGACCGGACTGAGGTCTCAAAAACCTGTCGGTCTCATAATGTGGGCCTTTGGGGCTTTCGAAGACCCCTCCACCAGCGGTATAGTCTTGAATGGTTTTGACCGGTGGCGGTGGGATTTCTACCGTGACGATCGCCACGGCGTGCCGATGTCCACCGCACGATGTCGTTTGCTTCCGGAGTCACCTTTCTATGCCACGCTCTATGCCACGTCAGAACAACCACTCGCGACGACGCGTGAGGCAGTCCCGCGGCCATGGCGTTCAGCCGCAGATCGAGTCGCTCGAACCGCGGTTCGCATTGGCTGTCGCTCAGGGCTACGGCACCTGGAGCATCTCGGGTGACTCAAACGCCGCCGACCCCGACGACATCATTATCATCGATCGCAATCCCTCGAATGCCTCACAGCTTCGGGCCACCGTCAACGGCATCGTCGTCGGCACCCGTCTGGAATCGACGGTAAAAACCATCCGCATCATCGGCGGCAGGGGTGACGACGTGATCACCGTCAACATTCCCGGCAACACCCGGATCAAGACGCAGCTCTATGGCAACGCCGGCAACGACACCATCACCGGTGGCGACGGCAACGACTCCCTGTTCGGCGGCCCCGGCAATGACACCCTCAGCGGTGGCCAGGGCCACGACACGCTCCGCGGAGGCGCCGGAAACGACTCGCTCGTGGGCAGCGGCGGCAACGACAGCCTCCATGGCGAGGCAGGCCAGGACACGCTCCGCGGAGGTGCGGGTAAAAATGCACTCGACGGCGGCATCGGCATCGATGCGTTCTTCGGCACGAAGGGGGCCGACCGTGTCAGGCTGGCCGCCGGCGAGCGGCTGATCGGCAACGAGACCACCAACCCCCTGCAACTGACCGACGATCTCGACCCGCTCAAGTCGTGGTACATCGATACGGCGATGGCCCAATGGGGCAATCACCTGGGCAGAGATGCCTGGTCGTGGTGGTGGAGAGACCTCCCCATGCTGATGGATGGCAGCGGCAGCGCCGTCAGACCGGCTGTGCAAGAAACGCCTGCCGGATCGGGCGACTTCTCCGACACCAACAATCAGGTCGCCGGTGTCGACGAGGGAGATCTCGTCAAGACCGACGGACAGCATCTCTTCGTGCTCGCCGGCGACGGCGTCGATATTGTGAACGCATGGCCATCCGACTCCCTTGCAGTCGTGAGCCACATCACAACCGACGGAAACGAGCGGTCCCTCTTTCTGCACGGCACGCGGCTGACGGTGATCTCCCAGGAGACGAGCTGGGTTTCGTTTCAGAACGATCTCGTCGGCACGTCGCGATCGTTCGCGAGCTGGTATGGCAGCTGGCAGTCGAAGGTCAACGTGACGGTGATCGACGTCGCCGACGTGACCAGCCCGACCATTCTCGAGCAGACGTCGCTCGACGGCTGGCTGGTCGACGCCCGTGCCATCGACGGCCGCGTGCTGGTCGTCACCCGGGACAGCTTCGACATCCCCGCCCCGGAGATCATCAGGATCCCGCCTCCCATCCATATCGATCCCATGCCGGTTTTTCCCGAGCCTATCGATCCCGGCACGAGCATTGCCTCGATCACGGTCATGATCGACATGCCGATCTCGATCGGCATCGTTCCCTTCTCCAGCGATGGCACGCGGTATGTCTATGAAGACGCTGCCAGCTACCGCAGCAGGCTCGAAGAGGCCTGGGAAAACACCGCGCTGCCGCAGTTCAGCGTCACCGTGGCAGGTGACACGACCAGCGGCGGGCTCGCCCAAGCAGGCCACACCTACGTGCCGGTCAAGGCGACCGACAACACCATGCTGTCTGTCTCATCGTTCACCATCGATGACGACACCGCCGGACCCGACGCGGTAACTTCGGTCGCCGGCATCTCAGGCAGCGTCTACGCTTCCACGTCAAACCTCTACGTCTCCGCCACGCATTGGGGCAGCTGGTGGGACTCGACCGACGCGGGCACCACCACCAACATCTATCAATTCGATCTCGGGGAGGTCGACGTGCCGCTCACGGCGATGGGGGCCGTGCCCGGGGCCACGCTCAACCAGTTCTCGCTCGACGAGAGCGACGATGGCCTGCTCCGGGTGGCGACGACCAGCGGTTTTGGCGACAGCGGCTCCAGCGGCGTCTATGTGCTCGCCGCGGCTGCCGGCAACCTGCAGACGGTCGGCAGCGTCACCGGACTCGCTCCTGGTGAACGGATTTATTCCGTCCGCTTCATCGGGGAGCGGGGCTACGTGAGCACCTTCCGGGAGATCGATCCGCTGTTCGTCATCGATCTCGCCAATCCGGCGAAGCCACGGGTCGTCGGCCAACTGAAGGTGCCGGGCTTTTCGTCCTACCTGCATCCGCTCGATGCCACGCACCTGCTGGGCATAGGACGCGACGTTGATCCCGACACCGGCCGCGTGCTCGGCCTGCAACTCTCGATCTTCGATATCGGCGATCCGGCCGACCCGAAACGGACAGCCACCTACACCTTCGCCGGCGATGGCTGGCAGTCGTGGTCGGAGACGCTCTCGGATCACCATGCCCTTTCCTGGTTTGCCGAGCAGGGTATCCTCGCCCTGCCCGTTCAGCAGGGCGACTGGTGGCAGGGGAGCAGCGGCCTGGTGGTCTTCAAGGTCGATACACACTCGGAAAACGGCTTCACGAACCTTGGCACGATCGATCACGACGGTCCCGTCCGGCGGAGCATCCGTATCGGCGAGTTCCTCTACTCGGTGTCGGCCGGGGAGGTGAAGGTGCACGCGATTGCCAACCCAGCCACGGAGGTGGCCGCGGTGCGGCTCACGTCGCCGGTCGATCCGTGGAGTGGATATGGACCCGGTCCGATTCGTGTCGGCTTCGGTCCAATTCGTTTCCTGTAGGCGCGGCACGTGGCTGGCGTTCGCACGATCCCGCCGGCTTACGCCGGGGGGCTTGTATGGGCTCACCGCCCGGCCGCATACAAGCCCTGAGCGTGAGCGACGGGATCCTGTCTGGACACCCCGCCCGGCTGCATACAAGCCCTGAGCGTGAGCGACGGGATCCTGTCTGGGTTCGCCACTTGGCCGCATACAAGCCCTGAGCGTGAGCGACGGGATCCTGTCTGGACACCCCGCCCGGCTGCATACAAGCCCTGAGCGTGAGCGACGGGATCTGCAGACACCGCACCCCGCTCACGATCTCGCGCGGGCCTGCTCGTAGACCCGCAGGTATTCCCGCCCGCTCGAATCCCACGACCAGTCCTGCAGCATCGCCCGGCGGACGAGCCCGCTCCACAGATCGCGGTTGGCATGCGCATCCAAGGCCCGCCAGACCGCCTGCTCGAGCGCATGCGAGTCGTACGCCTCGAATACAAACCCGTTGGCCGTGCCGTTTTGCAGCGTGTCGGCCGTGGTGTCGACGACCGTGTCGACGAGGCCACCGGTGGCCCGCACGACGGGCAGCGTGCCGTAGCGGAGGGCGTAGAGCTGCGTGAGCCCGCACGGCTCGAACCGGCTCGGCACGAGCATGATGTCGGCGGCGGCCTGCACGAGGTGCGCATATCCCTCGTCGAATCCGATCACGAGATCGATCGTGCCCGGAAACGACGCGGCCACGCGCCGGAGCGATTCCTCGACGTGGCTGTGGCCCGTGCCGAGCACCACGAACCGGGCCCGGCCGCCGCCTGCCATGCGGCCGAGCAGTTCGACGACGAGATCGATCCCCTTCTGGTCGACGAGCCGGCCAACGAAGGCGACCAGCGGCCGCGGATCGGGGGCCGCATGCCCAAGTTTCGCGGCCAGCGCCACGCGGGCCGCATACTTGCCGTCGGCGAAGTCCTGCTCGGAGTAGTGGCGGGGAATGTGGCGGTCGGTCCGTGGATTCCAGGCAACCGTGTCGATGCCGTTGACGATTCCCGTGAGCACGTCGCTCCGCCCGGCGAGCACGCCCTCCAGTCCGCAGCCCCCGGGATCCCGCTGGATCTCCCGGGCATAGGTCGGGCTCACCGTGGTGAGCCAATCGGCGAACACGATGCCGGTCTTGAGCAGGTTGAGTTGGCCCCAGAACTCCATCTGCTGCCAGTTGAAGTATTTCCAGTCGAGGCCCGTGAGCAGCATGTCCCAGTGCCAGAAGAGCCCCTGGTAGGCCATGTTGTGGATCGTCATCACGGTGCGGGCATGCTGCACCGACGGAGCCGACTGATAGAGCATCTTCTGATAGGCGGGCACGAGGCCGGTCTGCCAGTCGTGGCAGTGGATGATGTCGAAGGGCCGCTCCTGCCGGGATGCCAGTTCGATCGCGGCTCGTGAAAAGAAGATGAACCGCTCCGAGTTGTCGGTGTAGTCCTCTGCCCCACCGTAAAGCGAGGGACGGTCGAAACACTCGTCGTTGGCGACGAGCAAGACCTCGACCCGCGACTCAGGCCGGATGCAGCGGAAGATCCGGGCCGGCACCTGCCGCATGCCGATCGGCACGTCGAACTCGATGCCGGTCGGCTCGATCGGCAGCCCCTTGGAAAACACCTCCCGGTAGGCCGGGATCACGAGCGTGACGTCGCAGCCCTGATGGGCGAGCGCTTCGGGCAGCGCACCGGCGACATCGGCCAGACCGCCGGTCTTTGCAAAGGGGGTCGCCTCACTGGCCACTTGCAGTACACGCATCGACGCGAATTCCGGCTTTCCGTTCAGACGTCCCAAATGGCTCAGACAATCCCAGATAGACAATCCCAGATGGGCGGCTCTCGAGGCGGGCCTACAACCCTCCTGACGATTGAAACCACTCCTTACTATATAGTTTGGAAAACCCAGCCATGTGTGCCCTCGTCAATCCCGCCGCGTTGTTCCGCTTTCGCCTCCCCTGCCGGAGGAGGAAGAAGCTCTGGCCGCCCGCGGCCCGAAATCTCGACGCTTCCTGCCGGCTACCGGGCCTCGCGCCGGTGGCGAACGTGCCGAATCTTCTGGATCTGTGGCTGGCCTGGAGCGAGGAGGGCCTGGCCGTGCGGGGGGTGGCCCGGGGCGTCGGGGCCACACGGTGGTGCCAGCCGACCCGCCCCGAAGACAGCGACGGCCTCCATCTCTGGATCGCCACGCGGCCCACGGGCGAGAGCCATCGGGCGGGCCGCTACTGCCGACGGCTCGCGCTCCTGCCGACGGGCGGCGGCCGCTCGGCCGACCTGCCGGTGGCCGTCGCGGCAGTGATCCCGCGAACGAGCGAACTGCCAACCGACCTTCCCATCGGTTCGGTGCCGATCGAAAGCCGGCTCACGGCAGATGGCTGGGAGATCGATGCGGTGATCACGGCAGCGGCGCTGCCCGGCTGGGATCCGCTCGAGATCCCCAGGCTCGGCTTCTTTGCGGCAGTCATCGACCGCAGGCTCGGCCGCGTGCCGGCCTTCGCGCCGCCGGAATACCCCTGGGAGAGCGACCCAACGACCTGGGCCGAACTCGAACTCTGCCAGTAGGACTCGTTTTTCTCTCCGTCCCCCTTCGTGGCGGCAAGTTTTAACGTGTCCGTGTCCCCTCCCCCCACGTGGCGGCAAGTTTTCAACTTGTCCGTGTCCCCTGCATCGATTCCACAAGTTAAAAACTCGTGGCCACGGGTCGAACCTTTTCGGTCTCGTCCTTCCTGTGGAGACAGCCTCAGCCCCTCCCCTCGTGGCCAGAGCGGAAACGAGCTGCGTCCCCTTTTTCAAGTGGGAAGCTGCATACAAGCCCCTGATACAAGCCCCTGATACAAGCCCTAGGCGTAAGCGACGGGATGCCCTGTTCCGTGCTGCCGATCCCCCGGCTTACGCCGAGGGCTTTTATGGGAAGGGTCATACAAGCCCCTGATACAAGCCCTAGGCGTAAGCGACGGGATGCCTTATTCCGTGCTGCTGATCCCCCGGCTTACGCCGAGGGCTTGTATGGGTGCGGTCATACAAGCCCTCCTACGGAGCGAATACGGTGAACCGGATCGTGTGGTCTGCGCCTGCCGAGAGCGGCATCGTCACGGTCTGGCTCCATGTGCCGCTTACCGGATCGAAGTCGGTCTGCCAGAAGTCGTTGCCGTGCACCGCCTGGTCGCACGGCACACCGTCGATCGTGAACGTGCCACGGTGCGTCGGCAGGCCCGTCACCGTGATCGGCACATATCCAAGCCCGCCGAGAAGCGTGAACTCGGCGCAGCCCTTCTCCGCCGCCACCCGCACATCGGGGTGCAGCCGTTCGAGACGCCCCTGCTGCACCTCCACTCGCCGCGTGTTGCCCACCGCCTCACGGTGCACCAGCCGCCAAGTGTCTTGCATCGTCGCCAGCGCCGCCCGCAGCGGCTCGTTTGGTCCGTAGTAATCCGCAGCCGCCTGCGGCAGCACCAAGTGCTCGATCGTCGCCTCCACAAAGTCTCCCGGCAGGAGCCGAGTGACCTCTGGCGGCGGCACAATGTCGAGCGTCGAGGTCGCTGCACCGCCGACGACCGCGCCCCGCTCCGCCACCCATGGCCGGGCGTCCTTGCCTCCCAGCCGGGCCTTCCACTCGCGGATGACGACGCCGCGATTCGCCCAGGCACTTTTGTCTGCACTCGGCCGCCGCACGGCCTGGTGGAGCGACACCCAGGGCACCGTGCCGGCACACTCAAGGGCTTGCGTGCGGTAGACGTCGCCACCCCACTGCGTGTCCCATTCCCGCACCAGGCCCGTCGCGTCGCCCACGGCCATCTTTCGCTCACCGGTGTAGCTGTAGGTGTCGGCGCCGATCTGGAAGAGCACGAGCCGGGAGAAGTCGACCGGCTGCGTCACATCCATCCGGATTCTATAGACGCCGCGGACGATGTCGTCGGTCCGCGAAAGGCTCACCGTCTCGGCGTGCTCGACACCTGAGCCAGCCTCGCCGGCATACGTGACCTCCGTCAGACACGGGCCCTGCTTTTCGTAGGCTGTCTTCATGCGGCCGTGCGGCACACGGCGGCCTGCGGGATCAAAGAGCCTGAAGAAGTCGCCGCCGCCGACGTTGTTGGTCCAGCCCCAGGCACGGTCGTTGCCCATCGACGTCACCATCATCGGCCGGACATCGAGGATCGAACACTTCGCCTGGATCTGGTCGGGCTCGTAGCAGATCGACTCGCCCCACGAGCCCATCGCCGACTCATCCCAGAGCTGATTCGAGCCCCAGCCCACGAGGCAGAGCTGCGCATGGGAGGCGGCTGGCACGCCGCCCCAGTGGGCAAAGGCAAGGGTGAGTTCCACCTCGACCGTCGTCTCCGCCGGCAGCCGCAACTGCGTGAAGCCATGAAACCAGGTGCCTTCGTAGGGATTGTCGCCAGACCGACCGTGCCAGTTCTTGGAAAGCTGCACCGGGATGCCGAGGGGATGGCCTTCCCTGTCCCGCAGGATCGCGGACATTCCCGTGATCGGCTGGCCGAGCCGGTTGTGGAGGCCGGCGGCCGTCTTCTCGAAGAGGAGGCGGGCCACCGTCTCGTGCGCCGCCGGGTTTTTCAGCGTGAGCCGCACCCGCTCGATCAAGTCGTTGCGGCGGTCCTTTGGCACGATCGGCGTCACAGCGTCGAGGTTGATCCGCTGCCAACCGCGGGCATCGTCTGCCATTACCGGCAGCGGCTTCCCTGTCGGCCCACCTGTGGCGTCCAAGGGTACGGCGGCGACGGTCACAGAATCGTCAGAGGAGAGTGCCGTCGCCGTGGCAGGATCGAACATGATCGCGACTTCATGCCACGGGGCGGCCCCGGCGGCCTGCGGTGGCGGCAGATCGATCCGGCGCTCGAGCCTCGCGCCGCCCACGTCGAACCGGATCGCCAGTTTCGCGTCCTGCCAGACCACGGGCGAACGCGTTGCCGCCGCAATACCATCGCGGCGAAAAGCTTCCGTAAACACCGGCTGCGGGTCGGCGAGCGGCGTCTCGGGCTGCGCGAAGCGGCTGCGAATCTGCTCGGCCGTGAGCGCGCGGTCGTAGAGACGGACCTCGTCGATCGCGCCGCGGAAGTGATAGCCGTCGCCCGAGTTATCCTGCCGCCGACCGAAGGCGAGGCCCCGTGTGCCGGGTTTCCGCGGGCGGCCGACATGCTTCTCACCCGCGGGTCTGCCATTGACGAAGAGTCGCAGCGTGTCGCCGTCGTAGGTCATGGCAAGATGGCTCCACGACTCTACAGCCAGCGGTTCCCGGGCCTCGACCGTGAAGCGATTGTCGCGTCCGCCGCCGATATTCAACCCCGCCTCTGGCACGCCGCGACGGTCGATGATCAGCCCATAGTTGCCATCGGCTGCCTCGTTGGAGTTTTTGCAGACGAGCCACGGAACAGCCTTGGTCGACGTCGCGAAGTCAGCGGGCAGATACGCCCACAATTCAAGCGTGAACCGCTCGGGGTCGAGGCTCGGGGCATGGGGCACTTCCAAATGGTTGGTGCCATCGAGGCCAAACCCACCGCCGATGCGACCAAAGCACGTGCCCCCCTTCACGATCGGGGCGAGCGGCGGCCGCACGGCCAGGACGAATGCGAGCCGGTCTGGCCAGGCGATCGTTTCGAACCGTGCATCGGCAGCCAGCTTCCGGCCATCGCTCGCCGTGAACACCAGTCCGTTCACGTCTGCCCGCTGCACCCAGCGGCCCGACTCGATGAGCCTCGGACCGGCCGTGCGATCCCAGGCCGCACCGGCCGAACACCGGTAGGTGGTTCCGTCAGACTGAATGAACAAGCCGAGATCGGCGGCCGACAGCGATTCGATCACCGTGTTGTCGGATCGCGCGAGCCCGGCGTAGCTGCTCGCGGAGACCGGCCCGACGTGGGGCACCCGCATCGCGGCCGTGTCGAGCGCGAAGGCATAGTGGCCGGTCTGGATGCACCGCTGCCAGGGGGCATCTGGCAGGTGGGCGGGAAACCCATCCCGCCACCACATCAGCGTCTGGTCGCCGGCGGCTGGAGGCAGCGGCAGCGGGCCGGGATCGGCGAAGGCGACGGCAAGCCCCTGCCCGCCGAACGCGGAAAGAACGAAAGCCGCGGCCAGGAGTGGCTGGAAAAAACGGAGCATGCAAAATCCTCCGCGTTCGGGCCACAGGTCGATCCAGAACCCATCGCACCGTGGTGGCAAATCTCCACTTTACTTTGCCGTATCAGGCGCCCGACTTTAGAAGTCCCAACTTTAGAGAACCCGATTTTAGGGCCTCCACTATCGGCGAACCGAATCGATGGTTCACCCGCCGCGGAACGCTTGAAACGTGGGCGATCACTAAAACTTGACACCATCGCCCTGAATGTTATCGTTAACGACACAGGGTTACGGCAAGGGGAACATCGATCCTGCGTCAACGTCCTTCCTGCGTCAACCCGCGTCAAACGGTCCAGAGCAACCGGGCTAGCGACAATGCACTCGAGCACTCTTTCAAGCCGCGCAAGCCGGGATAGCACCGCCCGCGGCCGTGGCAATCTCCGCCAGATCGCTGAGGAACTCGGCGTATCGATGATGACGGTGTCTCGGGCGCTCCGGGGATCGCCGGACGTTTCGGCCGTGACACGCGAGCGGATCGTAGCAGCGGCGGAGCGGCTGAAGTATCGGCCCAACCGTATCGTCAGCGCCTTCAAGACGGGTCGAACTGGGCTCGTCGGCGTGATGGTGAGGCCATCGAAGCTCTACCGCTGCGACCTGATCGAGGGAATCCATGAGGAACTTGTTGCCGCAGGCGTGCTGCCGGTGATGCACTTCAGCAGCAGCGGCGGGGAGGCGACGCCCGACGCCGCTGAACTGGGCTGCCTGCACCGCCTACTCGACCAGCGTGTTGACGGCATCGTGTTTTGGCCCTCGGACGAGACGGTGCCCAATCATTATCTTGAGGAGGTCTGGAAACGGGGTGTGCCGCTCGTGGCCGTTGACCGGCGGCTGCCCCACACACGGGCCGACTTCAGTGGCACCGACGACGTGGCCGGTGGCCGCGTCGCCGCCGAGCATCTGCTCGGCCTCGGGCATCGGCGGCTCGCGATTCTCTGCGGAGAGCCGTGGGTCTCGACGTATGCCGACAGACGTCGAGGATTCGTCGACGCGGTCATGGCCCACAACACAGCGGTCGCAGAGAACAACGTCGGCGACGAGGCTGCCGTGTGCGAACAGGTCGAGTGTCGCAATGAGGCTTCTCTGGAAGAAGCCCGCGCACTGCTGCGTCGCCCTGATCGGCCCACGGCGATATTCGCCGTGAGCGACGTGCTGGCCGCGCACGTGTACGAGGCTTCCGCCACCTCCGGAATTTCGGTCGGTGCGGATGTGTCCATACTCGGCTACGCCGACATCCCAGAATCGCGGTTCCTACGGCCGGGCCTCTCGACCCTGCGGCAGGATTTTCATGAGATCGGCCGCAATGCCGCCCGGCTGCTGCTCGACCGCATCGAGGGCCGCGTGACGACCGACCGTGCCCGCAGCATCCGTATCACTCCCACGATCGTGACACGGCAATCGACCACACCACCGAACAACCACTGAATCGTCACTCGTGCTTTCCTGAATGCCACATTCCGTACCTTTTCTTCTTCCTCTTCTTCATCCTCTTCTTCAGGTGCCACCATGCAAACGCAGTCACCCCCCCGTAAGTCTCCCGTGGCGGGCTTTACGCTCGTCGAACTTCTGGTCGTGATCGCCATCATCGGCACGCTCATAGGGCTGCTCCTCCCGGCGGTGCAGGCGGCCCGCGAGGCGGCCCGCCGCAATTCCTGCGGCAACAACCTCAAGCAGCTGGGCGTGGCATTGCACAACTACGCCGACAAGAATGCCGTCTCAGGAGATAATAAGTTTCCCTATGTCGCCTACCACAATAACGGCAGAGGCGGAAACGATGTCCATTCTTCCACGCCAGGACAGGTCATTAACAACATGCTCTGGCAGGACTCCGTCAGTTGGATCGTGCAGATTCTTCCACACCTTGAGGAGGATTCTGTCTTTCAGACGTGGGTCACCGCGACCCGCAATTTTCAGGGCATGTACGCCAGCCTGACAGATATCCGGGCCTTTGTAACACCTGCAATGTCGAAGGATGTTCGCATCAATGCGCTCTATTGCCCGTCCTACACCGGCGGGCTGGTCATCAATGGCGCTGCGGTCGGCGGGCCGGTGAACGAGTCCTATGCCACGAGCGTGGGGGGTGGCGTTCGCCTGAATCAGGAATTTCACAAAACCGACCGCACCGGGCTGACCTGCTACCGTGCGAACTTTGGCGTCTCACCCTCTGGAGTCTTCTGGGACTTTGATGGCATCGACGGGACCGGAGCATTCGGCTGGCAGAGAAAGAAGGGCTTCAAGGATTTCGTCGACGGCACGTCGAAGACCGTCATGCTTGTTGAAAACTCCTGCGGTCAATCCTGGTTCGCCGGTGCACTCGCATCGACCGTCGCAGGGAACGCCTCGGCGACGCTTTCCAACGGCACATGGTCAGCCGCGTCAAATATTGCCTGGGCGGTGCAACAGCCCGCCGTCGAAGTGCGAGGATACCTCGCAAACGTCGGGTTGGGCTCGGAGCACATGAGTGTCGGCGGTGTGATGATGGCGGATGGCTCGGTGCAGTACCTGTCTTTCAATAACCTCTCGCCGCAGATCTGGCTCAGCCTGCTGTCGTCAAATGGCGGCGAAAATACACCAGGCTCGCAGTGAACAACGTCCGGCACGGCAGCCGAATGCCACTGTTTAGGTTTTTCGCTTTTGTTCGCCGTCCGTCTTCTTCAAAGGGGTGCCGCGTGATTCCTGCTCTGGACTCTTCGCCGACCACGGGCCGCCTGGCGTGGCGGAACTGCTGTCTCCGCATGCTTGTCATGCCGGTCATGCTTGCACTGCTTGTCATGCTGGCAGGCTGCCGGGGCGAGATACCCCTTAGCACCGTGACAGGGCACCTGACAATTGACGGGCGACCTACGCCGCAAGGTGTGCGGGTTGTCTTCACACCACAGGGACCAGATCCCACGCCCTGTACCGGCGTCACGAATGATCAGGGGATGTTCGTCATGTATTACAAGCCGGGCATGAAAGGCCTCCTCGCTGGCCGTTACAGCGTCTCGATCGCCCTGTCCGGCGACGAGGGAACCGGCCCCGTCATGCTGCCGCCCGCATTGGTAGGCCTCACGATTCCGCCCGAATATCGCACGGGCAGTTCCGTGCTGACCTGCGACGTGCCGCGGAGCGGCACCGTGTTTGACATCAACATTCCGACAAAGTGATGTTGATTCGACGCCTACCGTGACTCGCCCCCTGCACCTCAACGAAAGAGGATCTACGAATTCTGCCCGACGGGCGGCATGCCTCGTCAAGGCGGGACTACCCGCGATCCCGCTCGTGGCCTGCGAAACAATCCCGCCGCAGATTACAGCCTACGCTCGGCAGGAGGGCGTTCGGGTCTGGGTCGATGGCAGCCTGCTCGACGTCGAGCCCCATTCGGCGTTACGCCTCGGTACATCCGAGCACCCGGCACGGCTCACGTGGCCGTGAGGGTGTGGACTTGTGGATTCTGACTTGTGGATTCTGACTCGTGGATTCTGACTTGTGGGTTCTGACTCGTGGATTCTGACTCGTGGATTCTGACTCGTGGATTCTGACTCGTGGATTCTGACTCGTGGATTCTGACTCGTGGATTCTGACTCGTGGATTCTGACTTGTGGCCGCGAGTTTTTAACTTGCGGAATCCGCTCGGTAATCACGGACAAGTTAAAAACTTGCCGCCACGGGGGGAACAGATAACACGGGCAAGTTGAAAACTTGCCGCCACGGGGGAACGAGACCTGCGGTCACGTTGCCACACTCGCGGAGCCGGATGCGGCCTATGCGTATCGTTCCACAACGACCCGGGCCGGCGGCAGGCTGTCGAGGAATATCCTGCCGTAGGGCTTTGTCAGCATCCGCGGGTCGAGAATCACCACCGATCCACGATCCTGGCCGGTGCGGATCAGCCGGCCAAAGCCCTGCTTGAGCTTCAAGACCGCCTCCGGCAACTGGTATTCCGCGAACGAATTCCCACCCGCGGCCTGGATCGCCTCGATCCGCGCGGCCGTCAGCGGCCGGTCGGGCACGGCGAACGGCAGCTTCGTGATGATCACGTTGACGAGCTGGTCCCCCGGAAGATCAATCCCCTGCCAGAAGCCGTCGGTGCCCAGCAGCACACTCCCCGGCCCTTCCCGAAAATCGGCGAGCATTCGCGAACGGTTGAAGCCGTCCGACTGACTGACGAGCCGAAGGTTTTTCCCCGCACACCAGCCGGACAATGCCCCCGCCGCCTTTGTCAGCGATGCAATGCTCGTGAAGAGCACCATCGCCCGGCCACCGCTCCGCTCGACGTAGCGGCGGATCATCTTCACCACCGCCTGATCGTAGGCCTCTCGCTGACTGGGGTCGGGCAGCTTATCCACCAGGATCAGCTCCGCCTGCCGGGCATAGTCAAACGGGCTACCGAGCCGCTTCGTGCGGGCCTTCGCCACTCCGAGCCGACGCTTGAGATATTCGTAGTCTTCGGCCGACGACGCGGAGTCGCCACCCGCCGACGCCTCGGACTCCGGCCGGTCTTTTCCACCCACCGCCAGCGTGGCGCTCGTCAGCACCACTGTGCCCACACGGGCAAACAGCTCGCGCTTGAGCATGTCGCCCACGTCCACCGGGGCGCTCGAAAGCAGGAGCCGCTCGTAGCCGCGGCGACTGCGATGCGCCTCAACCCACCAGACGCAGCCGGGTTCGTTCTGGCCCAGCCACATGTCGAGACTGCCCGCCAGGCCCGTAAGCCGGTCGGCCAGAGAGATGAAGTCGTGCCGTTCAGCCTGGTTCGTGATCCCCTCACCGGCGGTCCGCAACTGCCGGCCAAGGCCCTGCAGGCTGTCGCTGAGCGTGTCGGGCACGAGGTGCGGCGCGGTGACCCGCCACGGAGAAGTTCCCCTCGGCGCCAGCTTGCCGCGGACCGCACCGAAAAAATCCTCAGCCGCCCGGCGGCACCGCAGCACGGCCAGCTCCAGCTCTTCGAGGCAATAGTGCACAACCAGCCCGCGATGGGTCCGCTCATTGTAGAGCTTCGAAAGCACGCGATCGACGGCGACGCTCGACAGACCGACGCCCAGATGGTCGCTCGCCACGCTCTCCACCATGTGGGCTTCGTCGAAGATCACGACGTCGTAGTTGGGCAGCAGGCTCGCTCCGCCACGTCGCAGCGCCAGATCGGAGAAGAAGAGCGCGTGGTTCACGATCAGCACCTGCGCATGGGCCATGCGGCGGCGGGCGGCGTAGTAGTGGCACTGCGAGTAGGTGGGGCAGGCCCGGCCCATGCAGTTGCCGGCATCGCTGGCGACCTCGTCCCAGACCGCATCCAGCGGCACGAAGGGAAGGTCGGCCAGCGAGCCATCGGCCGTCTGCTTTGCCCAGGAGACGAGCTCGCCGAGCTGGGATACCTCGGTCGCCTCGGGAAACAGGCTGCCCGACCGCTCGCGGGCCAGCGCCAGCCGTCGCAGGCTGACATAGTTGCGGCGGCCCTTTACGAGCACGGCGGAAAACTCACGCGGCATCACCGCCGCCACAAGCGGGATGTCTTTCGTGACGAGCTGCTCCTGCAGCGCGATCGTGTGTGTAGAGATCACGATCCGCGGGGGCCGGGCCGCCGTGCCACTCCCTCGATTTTCAACCATGTCCTCGGCATCGGGCTCGTCTTCCGTCCGCGGTTCGACGCGTGCCGGCGTGACGCTCTCCTCGACCTGGTCAGCGGTGGCCGCCAGCACCGCGGGCACGAGGTAGGCCAGGCTCTTGCCCGTACCGGTGCCCGCTTCCACGATGACGTGCTGCCGGTTGGCGATCGCGTCGGCGATGAGATTGGCCATCGCCATCTGCTGCGGTCGTGACTCCCAGCCCGCAAGCCGGGCGGCGAGCCGACCGTGGGGCGACAGCAGTTCGTCGGGAGTCGTCATAGGGGCAATGTACCCGTTCGGGCCATCAGAAATCTGCCACCGCAAAACGGCCGAGTGAGCCCGGGACTGTCTTCACGCGAAACACGACATCGTGTCGCCCTGACGGGCGGATGCCCATCCTCAGCGAGTTTCTCAAACCCGTGGCCACGAGTTTTTAACTTGTGGAATACGCCCGGGGGACACGGACAAGTTGAAAACTTGCCGCCACGGGGGACACGATGAGCCGGGGATCGCCGCGACACCGCGCTCACGAATCGCGTCTGCACACGGCCGCAGATGGATTTCCGCGGGATCGGAAGTACAAATAGCCTGACCATTTCCGTTCTTTCGAGAGGATTTTTCATGGCAGCATCGCAAGGTCCGCAGAAGGCATGGGGCGGGGTGTTTCGTGAGCCGACCGACAAGCGGGTCGAGGCGTTCTCCGAGAGCGTCTCATTCGACCGTCGCCTGGCCGACGACGACATCGACGGCTCCATCGCCCATGCCCGCATGCTGGCCGCCTGCGGGCTGATGACGGTGCCCGAGGCCGACGCGATCTCGCAGACGCTCGAGGAGATCCGCCGGCAGATCGCCGACGGGCAATTCGAGTTCACCGCCGCCAAGGAAGACATCCACCTCCATATCGAGGCGGCCCTCACCGCACGCCTTGGCGACGCCGGCCGCAAACTCCACACGGCGCGGAGCCGCAACGACCAGGTGGCCACCGACCTGCGGCTCTACTGCCGGCGTGCAATCGATCGGATTGACCACGGGCTCCTGGAATTGCAGCGGGCCTTCCTCGGGTTCGCCGTGCGGGAAGAGGGCCTTGTCATTCCCGGCTACACGCACATGCGGCGGGCCCAGCCGGTGCTGGCGGCGCACCAGTTGCTTGCGTGGTGCGAGAAATTCGATCGCGACCGTGACCGGCTCGCCGACTGCCGCAGAAGGACCAACGTGCTGCCGCTCGGCTCAGGGGCGCTGGCCGGCACGACCCTGCCGATCGACCGCGATCAGGTGAAGGATGCGCTCGGCTTCGCGGCCGTGGCGGCCAACAGCCTCGATGGCGCAAGTGACCGCGACTTCGTCTGCGAACTGGCCTTCGTGATCGCACTGGCCGGCGTGCATCTCTCGCAGTGGGCCGAGGAGTGGGTCATCTACAGCACGCAGGAATTCGGGTTCCTCCGCCTCCCGGAAGGCTTCTGCACAGGCAGTTCGATCATGCCGCAGAAGATCAATCCCGACGTGCTGGAGCTTGTCCGCGGCAAGTCGGCCCGTGCTATCGGCAACCTGCAGGCATTGCTCGTGCTGCTCAAGGGCCTCCCGACGGCCTACAACCGCGACCTGCAGGAGGACAAGGAAGCCATCTTCGACTCGATCGACACGCTCGAGGCGGTGCTCGGCGTGGCCGCGCCGCTGGTCGCGGGCAGTGCGTTCGACCGCGACCGTATCGCCGCCACGATCGACCACGGCCACCTCGATGCCACCAGTCTGATGGAGGCCTTGATCGCAGCCGGTGTGCCGCAGCGGACCGCCCACGAACTCGTCGGCACGTTCGTCCGCCGGGCGATGACCCGGGGCGTGTCGCTGGCAGAGCTTGCCGATCAGGAGTTTGTGCAGGATTATGCCGGTTGGAACGCCACCCTGCGGAGCGCACTTGGGGCATCCAGGGCGGTTGAACGGATGGTGAGTTTCGGCTCGACGGCGCCGGCACAGGTTGCCGACCAGATAGCAGCGTGGCAGCGTCGGCTCACATGAGTGATTGGAAGCCGCAGCCCGCGCCTGACGCAGGGGTGGCGAGTGGCGACGAGCGTTTCCCGGGCAGCTTTGGCATGGTGCGTCGTCGTGCTTGCGATGCTCTGCGGGACCGCAGCCACCGCGGCTGACGAATCAGGGCCTCTGCCCGATCCGATGGCGCAGGCGGTGCTCGACTCGCTCGCCTTCCCACCCCGGACAACACCGTCGGCCCTGCTCGATGCGGCCATCCGCGCTTCCGACGTCGATGCCTACGACGTGGCCAGCCGCTATTTCTCCCGGCTCGCAGATCTCCTCGAGAAGGCGGGCGACGACCGCCTCGACCTGCTCGCCGATCTGGGTGACACCACCGATCCTGCCAGCCTGCGACGGCTCGACCGCATGCTCGGTGACCGCGACGAGGACGTGCGGCCAATTGTGCAGGCGATCCGCGAAGCGGCGCGGCTGCGGCGACGTGACCCGGCCAGGCTCGGGCGTGATGCCGAGGATCTGGCGAGTGACTCTGCCGCCACACGCGTTGCCGCGGCGGATCGCCTGGCCGGGGCCGGTGTCGATGCACTTCCCGTGCTCGTCGATCTGCTCCAGAGCGACGACGCCGGGCAGGAGCGGGCCCGCAGGCTCGCGCGGGAGCTTGTCCGCGGGATGGGCACCGAGGCCAGGCAGCCGCTGCTGGCCTGGCTCGGATCGGACGACGTGCAGCACTGGCCCGGCATCATCGAGGGATTGGCTGCCGGTATCACGGACGACGACGGAGTCGACTTCGCGGAGTATCTCCTGGCTCCGGCACTCGTGCCCGACAGCCCCCCCAGGGCCCGCGCCGCCGCGATCCGTCTGCTCGAGAAGTTGGCCAGACGGGGTGCAATGCCGGCCGGGATCGCCACCGACACGGTGCCGCCAAGCCCGGGCACCGCGATCGCGCTGCTTGCCCGCCGGCTCGATCGCGTGCTCTCGATCGACGGCCTTCCCGCCCCGGACCACCTGCTCGTCGAGCCGGTCCTCGATCCGGCGACGGCGTCTCTGGCGGGTGGCAAGACGGTGGACCGTTTTGTCTGGAACCCGGAGGCCCGCCGCCTCGAACGCATGAATCTGCCGCCCCACGTGTCACGGGCGCAGGAGGCGATCCATCTGGCCCGCGATCTGGCCGCGCTCGACGCCACTGAGCCCGACGCCGTCCGCCTCGTGCTCCTGGCACAGCTGGAATGGCTGCTGGCTGCAACAGGCAACCTGGCCTCCTCGATCGACCGCGTCGATGCCAAACAGCTGCAGGCCGCGATCACAGGCCCTGAGGGCTTCGACTACGAGGCCGCTGCCGATGTGCTCGAACTCGCCGCCTCACGCGGCATGTTCGCTGCGGCCGCAGGGGCCGCGCGGGCGATCGCGGCCGCCCATGCGGCGGCTGGCGAGACAAGGGCGGTCGAAACAGGCGCTGCCGAATCAAGCGCTGCCGACGAGGCGCCTGCTGAACCGGCGGCCGTGCCTCCAGAGGCACGCAAGGCATTGCTGCGGTCGCTGGTGGTGCCCGATGCCGCTCTGCAATTTGAGTCGGCGCAAGCCCTGGCGCAGACCGGCGGCGACCCGCCCTATGCCGGCTCCAGCCGCGTGGTCGAGATCCTGACCCAGGCTGCGACCAGTACCGGCGAGGAGATCGCCGTGGTGGCCCACCACGATCCGATCGTCCGGGAATCGCTCGCCACGGGCCTCTCCCGGTTTGGCTACCGCGTGGAGAAGGTGGCCACGGGTCGCGAGGCGATCCTCGCCACCCGGGCAAACATCGACACCATGCTCGTGGTCATCGCGGCGCGGACGATCCGTCCATCGGCCCTGGAAACGGTCCAGTTGATCCAGCGGCAGGCGGTGGGCGACGTGCCGCCGGTGCTCGTCGTGGTCGATCCACTCGACGACGACGCCCGCGGGAAGTTCCTCACGCAGTTGCTGCTCAAGTTTTCCGATCTGGACTGCGTCGGGATCATGGATCGCCTCGACAGCCTTTTTCTCCCGCGGGTCGATCCGACCACCGGCAAGCAGGTCGGGCCGCCCCGGTTTCCCGATCATCTGGCCACGGTGGCCGGTCCACAGGCCGTCGACCCCGCCACGCGACAGGCCCGCGCGGCGGCACGGCGGGCGCGGGCGAGCCGAGCGCTCTGGCTGCTGGCCGATCTGGGCCGCCGGGGCTGGGACGTGTCGGCGGCCGAGACAACCGCCGAGCAAGCGCTCATGAAGCGACCGCAACCGGGCAGTCCGGCCGATCTCTTCGCCCCCTCGGTGGCGCTGCTTTCCACCCTCGGCTCGAGCCGGGCGCAACAAGCCCTTCTGGGGGAGACGGAGCGGCGCGATCTGACCGCGGAGTCACGCAAACTGGCGTTGGCAGGTTTCGCGGACAGCGTTGATCGCTACGGAGCCCTGCTGGAATGCAGCCCCCTGCGGGCCGTCTACGCACGGTACAATCACCTCACCGTTCCGACTGATCGAGCCATGGCCGGTGCTGTTCTCGACGTCATTGAAAAGCCCCTCAGAAAGGCCAGCCCCGTCTCTGCCGATGCTGCGCAACCCAGGCCAACACGGTGATGAGACAGCCTCCCCGATCAAGGGCCTGATCGGCTCGGGGCCGGCGATGATGGAGGTCTACGCCATGACACGGCGTGTGGCCGCGTCGAATGCGTCGGTGCTGCTGGTGGGCGAGACCGGCACGGGCAAGGAACTGGTCGCCAAGGCGATCCACCAGCTCTCGCCGCGGGGCAGCGGGCCGTTTGTCCGCGTCAACTGCGGCGCCCTCTCGGAGGGATTACTCGAGAGCGAGCTCTTCGGTCACGTCCGCGGCTCCTTCACCGGCGCCATCGCCAATCGCACTGGCCGATTCGAGGCCGCCCATACCGGCACGATCTTTCTGGACGAGATCAACTCGACCACGCCCAAGCTGCAGGTCAAGCTGCTGCGGGTCTTGCAGGAACGGGAGTTCGAGCGGGTGGGCGACACCGAGACGATCCGTGTCGACACCCGGGTGATCGCGGCCAGCAACCGAGAGCTCCTCGACGAGGTCGCCAAGGAGAACTTCCGTGAGGACCTCTACTACCGGCTCAATGTGGTCCCGATCTACCTGCCTCCGCTCCGGGCCCGCCGTGAGGACATCCCGCTCCTCGTGAGCCATTTCCTCGAGCACTACACCGAGGCCAACGACCGCTATGTCGTGCACATCCAAAAGGAGGCCGCTGCGGCGCTGGCGAAGTATCACTGGCCGGGCAACGTCCGCGAGCTGCAGAACGTCGTCGAGCGGTGCGTGGTGATGGCCACCGGTGACGAACTCACGCTCGACCTCCTGCCTCCGGCGATGCGGGGTGACCGTCCGACGGTCTCACTGCCCGGCCGGGGTGGTGATCTCGACAGTCTCGCGAGGGATCTCGTCGAGCAGGGCATGGCCACGGCCAGTCCCGGCGACGAGAACCTCTTCGACCGGATCGTGAGCCGCGTGGAACGGGAGCTGATCGCCCAGATGCTCGCCGACTGCAAGGGGGTGCAGCTCAAGGCCGCCGCCCGCCTGGGCATCAATCGCAACACGCTCCGCAAGAAGCTCCAGGAACACGGCCTCGAAGAGGCGGAGTGATTCAGTCCCCGGTTGTTCAGCGGGGGTGATGGCGGAGCCGGGATCGGTTTGGCATGTCGACGAGCCACGACGAGGACGGGCGGAGCCGGGATCGGCTGAAGCTCGACGAGCGTTGGAATTTCGCCCCCAGAGGTCTGGCATCACCATTTCGCCCCACGGCGAAATTCCCCGCGAAGGAGACTTCTGCCGGCCCGGCGGTGACAGCGGCAGACCGTGAACCGGGGCTACCTCAACTCTCGGACAAGTTAAAAACTTGCCGCCACGAAGAGGGCGGTGACGGCGGCAGACCGTGAACCGGGGCTACCTCAACTCTCGGACAAGTTAAAAACTTGCCGCCACGAAGAGGGCGGGCGGAGCCGGGATCGGTTTGGCATGTCGACGAGCCACGACGAGGACGGGCGGAGCCGGGATCGGCTGAAGCTCGACGAGCGTTGGAATTTCGCCCCCAGAGGTCGGCATCACCATTTCGCCCCACGGCGAAATTCCCCGCGAAGGAGACTTCTGCCGGCCCGGCGGTGACCGCGGCAGACCGTGTACAGGGGCTACCTCAACTCTCGGACAAGTTAAAAACTTGCCGCCACGAAGAGCACGGTGACGGCGGCAGACCGTGTACAGGGGCTACCTCAACTCTCGGACAAGTTAAAAACTTGCCGCCACGAAGAGGATGGGCGAAGCCGGGATCGGCTTGGCAGATCGACGAGCCACGAAGAGGATGGGCGGAGCCGGGATCGGCTGAAGCTCGACGAGCGTTGGAATTTCGCCCCCAGAGGTCGGCATCACCATTTCGCCCCACGGCGAAATTCCCCGCGAAGGAGACTTCTGCCGGCCCGGCGGTGACCGTGGGCAGACCGTGAACAGGGGCTCCCTCAACTCCCGGACAAGTTAAAAACTTGCCGCCACGAAGAGCACGGTGCCAGCGGGCAGACCGTGAACAGGGGCTCCCTCAACTCCCGGACAAGTTAAAAACTTGCCGCCACGACGAGGATGGGCGGAGCCGGGATCGGTTTGGCAGATCGACGAGCCACGAAGATGGCATGGCCCGTGAAACAATCATTGCCGTCTTGGCCTAGGACACGATCATTCCGTCTTCGGCCATGTCGCGGGCATGGTAGCTCGACCGCACCAGCGGGCCGCTGGCCACCTGCTTGAACCCCATCCCGCGTGCGATCGACCCCAATGTCTCAAACTCCTCCGGCGGCACATACCTTTCAACCGGCAACGAGTCGAGCGTCGGTTGCAGGTATTGGCCGAGCGTCAGGAAATCGACGCCGTGATCGAGCAGGTCGGCAAAGACATCGAGCAGTTCGTCGCGGGTCTCGCCCAGCCCCAGCATGAGGCCGCTCTTGGTCTTCACGGCCGGCATGCACCGCTTCGCGTCGGCGAGGAGTTGCAGCGTCCACGGATAGTGGCTCTTCCGGCCACGGACGGTGCGGTAGAGGCGGGGAACCGTCTCGGTGTTGTGGTTGAAGACCTCGGGCCGCGACTGCATGAGCCGCTCGAGGGCGGCCTCCTTGCCGAGAAAATCGGGCACGAGCACCTCGATCATGGCGCCGGTGGCAGCACGCACCGCCTCCACGGTCAGCCGAAAATGCTCCGCACCCCCATCGGGCAGATCGTCGCGCGTCACGCTCGTGATCACCACGTACTTGAGTCCCAGACGTTTCGCGGCCTCGGCCACCCGCGCAGGCTCGTCGAGTTCGAGCGCCTCCGTTTTTCCCTTTGGCACGGAGCAGAAACCGCAGGGACGGGTGCAGACGTTGCCAAGGATCATGAAGGTGGCCGTGCGGGCCGACCAGCATTCGAGCCGGTTGGGGCACTTCGCCGACGAACAGACCGTTTCGAGACCGAGTTCGGCGATCAGGTCGGCCGTTTCGCCATGACCGCCGCCCGGTTCCAGATTCCGCCGTAGCCACGGGGGCAGACGTCGGGCCGGCGGCAGGGAAGTTGAGGCCGCTGCAGCCGTTCCACAACCGGTCTGCGGGCCGGTGGCATCGTCGACCGTGACGATTCGAAGGGAGCCACGCGGTGAGGACATGCTGGTGTCAGACACTTCTGCTGCGCTCCGAAGATGCAGGGCCTGCCGCCCGGATCGGGACGGGAAACCCGGATTGAATGTGCGATCGGGGAAACTCGAAGGCGTCGGTGAAATGCTCCACGAGGGCCGCGCGGGCATCCTGGAGACGCACCCGCCGCTGCACGTCTGCCTCGACGGAACCCATCGTATGCGTTCCGGCCCCTGCGGCGACAGGCACGGTTTTGATCCGGCGATGCAGTTCGAGCGGGGGCTGGATATTGAGAAATCCGCCGTGCCAGACGACTCCCCGCCGCACGGCGATGCCGATGGCCGCCAGCAGGCCTGTCCGGCCAAAGATGCCGTGCACCCGGGAATCGCGGGCGGCGCCGCAGCGCAGGCTGCGAACGGCTCCTTCCAGCGCTGCCTCGAGCCGTTCCAGATAGGGCCCGACGGCATGGCGACCAAGCCCCAGATCGGGCAGCGTGGCAAACAGCGCAAAGCCGATCTGGCCAGGCCCGTGCAGCACCGCGCCCCCCCCCCGACCGACGAACCGCACCTCCAGCCCGCGCGACCTCAGATCATCATCGGAGAGGGCAATGTCGGCCCGCGATCCGAGCCGGCCGATCGTGATCGACGGAGCGAGTTCATAGAGCACGAGTGTCGGCGGCCTGCCAGCGGGCTCCGACACTTCCCAGGCCAGCCGCTCGGCCATCGTGCCGTAGGCGTCGAGGCCAATGCTGCCCGCCAGCCAGACGGCGACCGCGGGCCGTGACGCTCTGTCGGCACTCTGCATGGACGCTCTGTCGGCACTCTGCATGCTCATGATTCCTGCTGCCTCACTCTGCCGCCGCCTCACTTCGCAAGTGCCGCATGCAATTCTTCCCACGGCAGCGGCGCCCAGGGAAGGGCCTCCGGCAGGCGACCTGAAGCCGGCCCGGCCGACTGCCCAACTGACTGCCCGGCCGAGGCCCGCTCGATCGCCAGGTCGACGGCGGTCGTCAGGCGGTCGAGCCATGCCGGCACCTCCACGCCCGAGCCGCTGGCCACACCCAGAAACTTCGTGGCGCACGCCTCGAGCTGCTCACCGGCGCCGGCAGGGCTTCCCGTAAACAGCTCGCTCACCGCCGGGTCGACCAGCGACTCAAGCTCATCCTGTTCAAGCGCCGTCGCGAACGGACGTCGCACCCGGTCGCCCACGCTCGCCAGCCGCACGCCCCAGTGTGCCTCCAGCCGCGTCAGCCGCTCGGTCAACCCCGCGGCCGTCTCACTCGTCTCGTCCCGCATCCGGCCGCGCCATGCAGCGGCCGCCTCGACGGCAGCCCGCCGCGCGAGCACCCGGTGCGCCATGTTCACCGGCCGCAGCGTCCACGCGATGCGGTCGTGCTCGGCCTTGATCCGCAGAAAGTCGAGCAGCACATGCAGGCACTCACCACGATCCGACTGGGTGGTGGTGGAGTTCCAGTCGCGATACTCGGCATGGTTTTCCGCCACACTCTCGAGCACCAGCCGGAGGCGGGCCGCCGCCTGCTTGATCTGCAGAACGCCACTGGCCAGATCCTCGAGCAGCCGCGTGGGCCGCCGCTGCGACCGTGGCGAGCCCGGCAGATCAATCTCGGCCGGCTCGCCCGCCGTGCGATCAAGCAGGTGCTCGAGAAAGTTCCGCACGCCACCCCTCAAGACTCCACGGAGCGAGGGGGGGGAGAGGAACTGCTGCGTGAAGAGCCCCGCACCATACCGCTCGACGAACTCCTGGATCACTGCAAACGCCTGATCGTCCCGCACCCGCTCGAGCACCGAGAGCCGCAGCTGCCGGGCATGCGTCGTCCAAGTGTCAAGCAGGCGGGGCACGAGCAGCGACAGCCCGTCGAGGATTCGCTGCGTGGCCACGGCCGGATCCGGTGCAGCGCCGCCCGGTGGTGCCGTCACCGCCGTCTCCACGATCCGCTCGACGAGCGACTTGTTGGCGGCCTCGAAGACTCGGTCGAACTCGCTCACGCTGGCGGCGCCCCGCGGCCGCCGCCGCTCGAGTGATTTGGCAAGCTGCACCATGTCTGTCGTCTCCGCCACCAGCCCCAGCCGCGGCAGACAGGCTGCCAGCCGTGTCAGAAGCCGCTCGCGACTCCGCGCCAGCACGATCCGCCTGGGCACCCCGCCCCGCGACAGCGGCACATACAGCACCATCCGCCCGACAAGCCTGCTCCGCACGAGTGCCAACTGTTCCCTGGTGTCGGCTGCATCTCCCGCGAACAGGCTCGCAAAGAGCCTGCCGATGGAGGCCTTGTCGGTGGCCCGTGGCCGCCGGCCGGCCCGCCCGCGGCGGCCGCCATGCAGTCGGGCCGACAGCATCCAGAGCGTGTCGCTCGCCTGCACAGCAGCCTCGATCAGCTGTTCGGCAGCGGCATCACGGTGCCACCGGAGCTTGTCGAATTCGGTGGGTGACATGCCCGGCGGCGGCGTGGCATCTCTGGCCGCCACGGTGGCGGCCGCACGGCCCAGCGTGCGACGCAACCGCCGCAGCGACTGCTGCCAGCCGGACACCGAATCGACCTCGGCCTGCGACGGTCGCGAGCCCGCGGCGGCATCGCTCGTGCACCAGGCCACGACCGCCTCCGAGAGCAGCCGGAACACGCCGGCCAGAAAATTTGCTGCATCCTCGACCGCCGACACACCGGCGAGCGTTGCGCCGCCACCGCCATCCAGATCGAGCATGCCGCCATCGACACCGTCGTCTGTCGAGTCACGCCAGACCATCGACTCGTAGGCCGATGCCACGCTCTCCTCGCCGTGCTCCTCGTCATCCGACAGCGTGGCCGAATCATCGTCGGGGCCGTCGGCGTTCCGCCCCGGCCGCCTGCCGTCTCCCGGCTCACGACCGGTCGCGGCGGCTGCGATCACGTCGGCCACGCCGCTCGTGTTGGCCTCGACCAGTTCGAGGAATCGACGGACACGCGTTCTTCCGGCCTCCGATCGGTCGGCACAGGCCCGTGTCATCCACCGCTGGGCTTCCCCCAGCCAGACGTTGCCCGAACGGTCGATCGCCGGCCCCTCGAGCAACGACGCCCAGTGGACGAGCAGCCCCATCGCGCCGTCGAGATCGCCCTCCAGCAACAGGCAATCGGTGGCCTGCGCGTGTGTCTGCGGTGACGAGAACGACGCCACCTCCTCCCGCCAGAACCCCGCCGGCGGCGGCAGCGGCTGAGTCTCTCGGCGTCGCGCAAGCGCGGCGATCACCTCGCGGGCTGAATCATGCACCTCGCGGCCCGAGAGATGGGGCACGCCCGACACCGTCGTCGTCGCGAAGCGGTCCCACCAGCCGCCGAGTTTTTCGACCGCGGCTGCGGCCCGCGATGCCATGGCCGGTGAACCATCGAGACCGGACTGCCGCCAGACCGCCGCATAGCCCTCGAGGATCGACTCCGTGATCATCACAAGATCGTCCACACGCGGATCGGTCAGGCTTTCACCCCCCGGTTCGTGCAGCGGAAACTGGCCGCCGAGGCCGAGGATGTTCCACGGATCGACGACCGCGCCGCAGTCCACTGCCCGTGCGAGCAG
>JBIIFB010000027.1:0-26258 GCA_044237545.1 Pirellulales bacterium | reverse complement strand
CGGCACCACGAGCCGCAGCACGTCCTGGGCGTCGAATTCGACGTATTCCGGGAAAATTGCCAGGGTCGCAATGTCGAAGGGGCCCCGGTTATCCATAGGCAGCAGCCGGCCGCTGCTATTGTCACGACCGAACGACTTGTCCTTGGTCAGGCCCCCGGCGGTTTTCCCGCCCGGTGTGCATCAGCCTGCCCTTGCTCGGCAGCTGAGCGACGTCTCGATGCACCGTCAGACGGGGTTGGGGGGCCGCGGTCATCCAGGATGGCTGCCGCGATCATCACCAGATAAGCGAGGGGCAAGACGACCGCCGCCAGGACGTTCACCCGGCGACGAGCGATGGCGTTTTTCCGCACGAGCAACTCCGCAGCACTCGCCATGACCAGAAGCGCTACGAATGCATAGGTCAAGACGAACAGCCGGTCGATCACCGTCAGGTAGCCGACGTGCGGCAGATTGAAGCTGATGGCGAAGTGAGTGGCGATGCAGGCAAGCAGCGCCGTCAGGCAGATCGACACGCGGTCGGCAAACGCTTCCAGTGGCACGAGGAACACGGCACAGGCGATGAGAAAGATCAGCACGACCGGCCCGAACACCGTCCAGAGGTAAAACGCCCAGTTCCGGACGACGAAGATGCTCGCCTGAAACTCCGCAAAGCGTTCGGTACGGCCCGAGAGTTGCACGATCCGCGATTCGGCCGTCACGCCAGTGACCCGCAGTTCCTCGAAGGTGCTGTCGTGCTCCCAACCCGGTTGGTTTGCCGACGGTATGAGCCGGACCCGGTCGGCATCGTAGAGAAACGATTGAATGCGAACGTCGAGTCTCTGCCTGTCGAAGGGGAAGCGGCGGAGGTCGAGATTCGCCCGAAACGTGGTCGTAAGCCCCACCGTGTGCTTCACGTGGCCCGACGGAAAGATCTCCAGCGACTGGTTCGTGACCGTCGGCTCCGACGTGTTCACGTATTCGATCTGGGGCCACCACATGGTCTTCAGCCGCTCGTCCACTGCGGCGTCGGCAAAGAGTTGCTCCTCACCGCCGCTGTGCGTTAGCCGGGGATCATCCCACTCGTACTCCAGATACAGGTCGGCGTCGAAGGTCTCGTCTTTCTCACTGACGGAATCGAGGTTGAGCAGAAAGAAATCGACCGTCACCGTGGTAACGCCACTCTGTGGGGGCGCATACACCTGCGCATACACCTGCGCGGACGCCGACGTGGCGGCAAGCAGAGCGAGGACAGCGGAGAGAAAACGTCGCATTATGACGACCGGATCGGGTTCGGTGGTGGTGAGGATCGCGCCACATGGACTGCCGACGCAATCCGTCTGGCCCGTACCCACCGCTACGGCTTCGCGGATGGCGTCTTCGGAGTGAAGGCCGGCGGCAACGGGTCGAAGGATAGATCGGCTGATGGCACTTCGGCAAGCGTCGGCTTTCGACCCCGGTACGGCCTCGTGCGAAACACCGAGCAGCGGGCCGCTGCTATTTCCGGAAGTCCAGCCCCGGTCGCCCGGGGCCGAGGACTTATTCACCGCGTCCCGAGGGCGTACTCAAGGCGGTCGAACGATTCGGCCTGCCGCTCGTGATGCTTGCCGCGATCCTCTGGTGGGCGAAGAACGACCTGGGACTTATGCAAGCCGCACCTGAATCCGCACATCGAGCGGATGAAGCACCGGGCAGTGAAGGCTCTCCAGATGCTTTCCCCATACGAGAAGCAGCTGCTCGAAGACCACTTGATCGAGGGCGTGACGCTTGAGCGGCTTGGCCGGGAGCAGGATCTCGACCGGCGAACAATCCGCAAGCGGATCAACCGGGCGATAGAGCGACTGCGGGAGGCAGAGCAGGATCTGCCGTAGAGGAGAGGCGGCGGCGGCTGAGCCTCGATCTGGCCCGCAATCCTCTGATTTACGGCTGAGATTTCCCGATCGACGCAGGAACTCCCGATTGGGAGCGGAACATCTCCGGTTGACGGGGGACTCCATCGCGGGCCAACTCTGTCCAAGAGCAGCAACGCACCTCCGTGCGTGAACAAGACTGGCATCTTCCGTCTTGTCGCCCTCACGGAGAGGTTCTCATGCTGACGCCCTTCACTCGTCGCTTGCTGGCTATCCATATCGCAGCGGCCTTGTGCCTGCTGGCTGCTCCTGCACTTGCGGAACCGATCCAGTGGGTGACGGTGGGCGACCCGGGGAACACGGCCGACACCACTGGTAATCCAAATCCCGCCGGTGCCGTGGCGACTTCATTCCAGATCATGAAGTACGAGTTCACGAACCAGCAGTACACAGACTTCCTGACCTCCGTGGCGACGACCGACACCTACTCGCTCTACAACGCGAGCATGGGAAGCGACGTCCTTGGCGGCATCACGCAAAGCGGCACATCAGGGGCGTATACGTACGCAGTCAGATCGAACATGGGCGACAAGCCGGTAAACTTCGTGAGTTGGTTTGATGCGGCACGAGTATCCAACTGGCTGATGAACGGTGCGACGAGTTCATCGAGCACGGAGACTGGAGCGTACACGCTCGGTGGCGCGACGTCTGGCAATGCCCCAGCGGTGAACTTGGGAGCAACCTTTTACATCCCAACGGAAGACCAGTGGTATAAGGCGGCGTATTACAAGGGCGGCAGCACGAATGCAGGCTATTGGAACTACGCCACGCAGAGCGACTTGGACCCCACGGCGGTGACGGCGGGTGTGACCGGCATTGGCTCCGCAGGTAGCACCGGAAACTTCGCAAACTACGATGCGGCAGCCGTTTGGATTGGACCCGGTGAGTTCACGACGGTAGGCACGAATGGCGGGCCGAGTGCTTATGGTACCTTTGACATGAGCGGGAACGTTTATGAATGGAACGATCTCACGGGTGCTATCAGCACGGCGCGGGGCGGCGGCTATCTCTCCAGCCCGTCCGACTTGTCATCCTCCGACAGGACCACGCTTGCCCCGTCGGTCGAGCTCGACGGCTTCGGTTTTCGTCTCGCAAGTGTGGTTGCCGTGCCCGAGCCGTCGACGTGGGTGATGGCAGCGGGTGGGCTTGCCTGTGCGGGTTGGGGCGCGTGGCGGCGTCACGCTCGCCGATCCCGCCTTCCGCTCCGGATGCTGACGAGCCGCTCGGGGGGAGCAAGTTAAACACTTGCCGCCACGGGAGAGCAGCACGTATCGTGCCGCACACTACTGGCTGCGTGCCCTTTTTCATTTCCTTTTCATTCAGTCTGCGCAGCACGGGCATCGCTGCGGCACGTCGAGAACGAGCGTGGCGGCGTAGCTCGCCTTCTCATAACCATCCCCCTTCTCCTCGGGATCGACCCGGTGCGTGACGACGAGCACCAGGTTGCCCTCCTTCGGCGTGTAACTGCACCGGCCATCCGCGTCGGTCTTTCGTTCATGGTTCGGGTCAAAGCCTTCGGCGAGCGTCGCCCCACGCGGGATGAACGACACGACCTGATCGGCCAGGGGCTTCCCCTTGAGCAGCAGACGCACGACGATCGGCTTGCCTGGACCACAGGCGAGCACCGGGTGGCTCTCCAACACCAGTTCGAGCGGATGGCCGAGCGGCTCCGGCAGCGTTGTCTCCGGCTTGGCCGGGCTGTCGAGCGACTCGGAGGCAAAAAAGTAGGCCTTGCCTCCCTTGAATCCCATCGCCCCATGGCGGACTCCCTCGCGGTAGTGGGCCACGCAGTGGAGGCCCGCCGTGGCCGGCACGAATCGCGCCGTCCAGTAGCCCTCCTTCGGCGCGTAACCGAGATCGACCATATCGGGAACGAGGTCGGTTGTGCGTCCGTCGGGGCCGATCACGCCCACCTTCACGCCCTCGAGCGAGCCGAGCTTGCCGGCGATCTTGAAGTCGCGGTGCTCGTTGCCATGGTTGCCAAGAAAGAGACCGACGTGCACGACGTCATCGGGCTGAACCACCCGTGGCGAGGCCTGCAGCCAGGTGTCGTGGGCGCGGGCAGATGCGGTGGCCGCGACGACGAGTAGCACGGCGAGCAGAGCGATCCACCGGGGTTGCCCCTGCCGTGTCGCCGGACGTTCGCTACGGGCATCCTGCCCTTCGCTCACTCCATGCTGGCTACGCTCCGCCATCCTGGCTGCGCTTGCCAGCAAGGCCGGCTCCACTGGCAGGGGCAACCCCTCGCGGGTCGAGCCGCAGAAACGTGCGTGAAAAGAATTTGATCGAAGCATGAGAGAAACTCCTGTCTCAGTAGTCACCAGTCACCTGCTCGCCGCCGTTGATGCTATGGAGGTCGCGATGGAGGTCCTTGTCGGTCTTATCCGACAGGAGCACCACCCGGCCGTCTCCAAAGAGCACGTTCGCCCCGCCGGGATGAAAACTCTTCGGGCCAAAGAAGCCAGACCAATGCACGACGTAGTCGGGGATCCTGCTGTTGGGGGGCAGAAAGCCATTGGTGAGGCTGTTGCCCGCCGTCGTGGCCGCCCAGGCCTGCCCTCGACCTCGCATCGAGGGCGAGCCGGAATGTCGCCACGACGTCAACTCCGCCCATCGGTTGACCAAGTCATCAGCCTGTTGCGTGGTGGGATTTGTCATGCTGCCGGTCTTGAGCGTCGATGAGTTCCATCCATGAGTCAAGGAGGCATTCGCCGTAAACTGATAGGGCATCGGCGGCGGCGAGCCGGCGGCAAAGGTGACAGCGTCTGCAGTCCCACTGGCGATGCTGCGGACAGCTTCACTGGCAATGGCTGTCTTCGACGTTCCGTCTGTGATCTTCGCGATCTTCACCTTCGAGTTTTCAAAGACGATCCCATCGGTGGGCTTACTAAAGTCCCAGTAATACGTGCCAGCCCCATCCGCCCGCGCGCTGCCAAAACTCACCATGTAGTTATTGCCGCCGTAGTCATAGCCGCTCGACTTATTGACAGTCGGTGCCGGATCACTCGGACACAAGAGCATCGGTACCGGTGTCGCAAAGAGCGTCACAAAAGCGGCTGTTGGCTGCTGCGCCGAGAAGTTCCCTGTGAAGGCCTGCTGCTTGAAATCGAACCGATCCGCAAGCCCCGCTTCTTCGGCATACGGCAACAGCCGCGAGTGGAATGACCAGCCCAAGCCGGTCGTCCCGCTGACTCTGACATCCGTCGGCGGAAAATGCCCACGAGCGCTCTCGTAATTGAACATCGCCAGTCCGAACTGCCGGAGGTTGTTGGTGCAGCTCGTTCGCCGCGCCGCCTCCCGGGCCGACTGCACGGCTGGCAGGAGCAGCCCGACAAGCGTGCCGATGATGGCGATCACCACCAAGAGTTCGACCAGCGTAAAACCTGATCTTGCAAAAGATCTTCTCAAAAGTGATGCAGCTCTTTTTTTGGTTGTTCTGGACATCGATGCAGACTCCCTGACGTCATATGCAAAGAACCTCATGCGCCGCCGTCGCGCACACTGCAGCGACGAAACGGCATCACGACCCGGCCGACAAATCTGGCCGCGCTGAGGGCAGCCAGTTCGCTCAGGCCGAGCGGGGCGGCGGAGCCGCCGGAGAGGCCGCCAGAGATTCGCCCGATTCATCGCCGGGCGTGCACACGTCGAGCACGTGCATCACAAGAGACACCTCGAACCGCGGCGGCGGCAACGCCGCGCCGGCCGCGAACCACTCCGCCACGATCCCACCGCAGGCCAGCATGGCACGCAGCGTCACCGTGCGCGACCGCGGCTGGCATGACGGCTCGTCGCCAGGAGAAGCTTTTTCGGTCGTTGCTTCTTCGTTCGCTGACGGCTTGGCCGCCAGCGACTGCTCATGGCTGCAGATCTTTGTGGCTTCAAACACGACGGCGGCTGGCTGCCTGACCGTGCAACACGACTCATCGGCCGCAGGGGCCTTGCTTGAGCAGCACGACGACTTTGTGGCCTTCGCTACCACCTGACTGCCGCTCGCCACCCGCCGTTCGAGCGCCGCGAGCACCGCCGGCTCAACGCGATGAACCGTGGCCCAGGCAAGCGTCTCGGCCGGCGTGTTGCAGCAGCAACTGGTGAAGCACTGCTCAGCCGTGGCGCAGCCGCAGGGCTTGTCCATGCAGGGAAAGGGCCGCGAACGATCCTTGCCAGCCAGTCGCTTGGCGGCGGGCGAGTCCGGGGCAGCCGGCGCGATCATCCCAAACGGCAACGGCAGCCCTGAGGCCACAAGCGTGTAGCCGAGAATCGCCAGCCAGGTCGTGATCCGACGACGCGGTGAGTGAGGTCGCATAATAAGAGGATAGCCTCTGAAACGAGAAAGGCAACACAGCATCGAAAGCGCGGGGGCAAGCAATGCGGGCCCAACCAGCCTCGTGGTATTTTGCTGCCACTCGCATTACGCTCTCCGGGTTGGCGGACTTTGCGGCTTGCGGGGCTTGGGAGGCGGCGGCCTCGCCGACCCCTGGCCAGCAGGCCTGACGCCACCCAACCGAATCCATGTGAAGCCACCAAGGAGTGACCGTGTACACGACTCGCCCAAACTCAGTGACGTGTTTTCCGCTCCTGCTGTTCGTTGTGCTGGCCGGAAAAGCCCTGGCCGATGATCCCGCGCCGGCCCCCGCAGCGACGGGCACGGCCAGCGAGCGACTCGCCGACTCCGTGAAGGATGCCGTCAAGGACGTGGTCAAGAACGCCATGGACGGAACGCTGAAGGACAAGGCGGCCGAAGTGGTCACGAACGTGCTGACGAGTCCCGCGGATAGCGGTTCGAAAGAGACGAAGATCGTCCTGCGAGTCTCGAAGGAATTTGTCCGTCAGCATGCGCCCCCGACCGTCGAGCACGTCGCCCCGGTCAACAAATGCCTGTTTGGGTCGCACGTCACTGGCACGGCCTTCACCCGAGGTAAGCCGGCGTTGACGATGCACACGGATCACGAAAAGCCGGTGTTCACCCTGCACTTCAAGGGAACGACAACGACGAAGACAGTGGCGTCGAAGCATCCCGTCAAGGCCTACAACACCGGCGTTGCGGTGTTCGACGTTCATCGGGAGATCCGGTTCGACGGCATGCAGTTCGTCGAGGGGCCCGAATCGATCGCGGCCACGTATTCTTCGAGGCTCGACTGCCTGGCCACGCCGCCTGGGCTGCGTGGCCGCATCGTGCGGCGATTCGCCACGCCGCAGATCGAGGCGATGAAGCCCAAGGCCGATGCCATTGCGCTTGCCGATACAAAGGCCACCGTGCTTGAGGCCTTCGGCAAACACTCCGACGAGATGGTGAGTGACCTCAACGCCCGTCTGCCATGGAAGCAGACGCTTACCCTGCTCATGCCGAACGACACCACGTGGAGCGGGCATTTTGTCAGCACGCAGGACTGGATTCTTGCCAGCCCGGGGCCGAAAGAAGCGGGTATTCCGCAGCTCCCCGAGGAGGAGTCGAAGCTGGGTGCCCCGATTGAACTCTGGGTTCACGGCAAGCCGGGGGACGGGACCGCGGCCAAGGTGATCGCAATGTGGAGCGCCGTGCATGTTGCCCTGGACACGTTCCGCGAGTCTGCACCGCAGGGGACCGTGAAACTGGAGGACATCAAACCGGCCATCGTCGGTGACTGGTGGGTGCTTCGAGTGGGGACAGATCTGGTCGAAGGCCTGGTCGACCAACTCCGGAAAGACGAGAGCGGGAACGAGCCGCGGTCGAGTCAACGGTAGAGTCCGTGGGTGGCTGACGTTCTCCCCACTGAGGCATCACGCAACGTCCCCACGTTTGATTGAACTGATTGAACTATGGAGGTCCAGAAAAAGAAGAAGTCCAGACAAAGACACTAGAACGACCGACTCCCCCCGACTGGGTGAATGGTTACGAGAGCGTCTCCCGGCAGAAATGCACTTTGGCGTTCCGTTGAGTCTGTTTTTTCGCCATGGCGGCAGCCGACTATACTCCTACGGTGATCCTGGGAGACGTCGCCCGTGCCTGCCCCCGTGCCTGTCGCGGTTCAGAGCCAGTCATTCATGGTGCGTGCCACGATTCTCTGTACGCAGGCGTGCCTGGCTTGCCTGCTCTGCGGGTGCGCCGCGGCGGGAGCGGCCGAGCCGACTCTTGAGCCAACTCTGGCGGCAGCGGTCCGGTTCAATCGCGACATCCGACCGATCCTCTCCGACAACTGCTTCGCCTGCCACGGGCCCGACGAGGATGATCGGGGTGGCGACCTGCGGCTCGACGTGCGGGAGGATGCGGTCGCCGACCGCGGCGGCTATGCGGCGATCGTGCCGGGCAATCCAGACGAGAGCGAGATCCTCCGCCGCATCCTGTCGCACGATTCTGACGAGGTGATGCCTCCGCCGCGGGCAAAAAAGACGCCGCTGACGGCCGCCCAGATCGAGACGCTCCGTCGCTGGATCGCCGAGGGCGCCCTCTACCAGAAGCACTGGGCCTTCGAGCGCGTCGAGCAACCGCAGCCGCCGGATGTGGCGGGATCGAAGTGGCGTCGAAACCCGATCGACGCGTTCATCGAGACGCGGCTCCACGCCGAAGGACTCACGCCCTCCCCCGAGGCAGACAACGAGGTGCTCCTCCGCCGCGTGTCACTCGATCTCGTTGGGCTGCAGCCCACGCCCGACGAACTCGCAGCGTTTCTCGCCGACACCTCGCCCGATGCCTACGAGCGGGCCGTCGACCGGCTGCTCGCCTCTCCCCACTACGGCGAACGGTGGGGCCGACACTGGCTCGATCAGGCCCGCTATGCCGACTCCAACGGCTACTCGATCGACTCCGAGCGGACGATGTGGCCCTACCGCGATTGGGTGCTCGACGCCGTCAACCGCGACATGCCGTTCGACCAGTTCACCATCGAGCAACTCGCCGGCGATATTCTGCCCAACGCGACGAAGCTGCAGCGGATCGCCTCCGGCTTCCAACGCAACACCATGATCAACGAAGAGGGCGGCTCGAAGCCGGAGCAGTTTCGCGTCGAGGCGGCTATCGACCGGGTGAACACAACGGGCGCGGTCTGGCTGGGGCTCACGGTGGGCTGCGCCCAGTGCCATACTCACAAGTACGATCCGATCTTGCACAAGGAGTATTTCCAGCTCTTCGCCTTCTACGACAGCGACGCCGACGTGAACAACGTGGCCGACACGGTCGAGGCGGTGCCCGGCGAGATCATCGGAAAGCCGGGTGCAGTCACGCGTCAGCAGCTCGACCAGGCCGACCTTGACGTCGCCCAGACCCGGGCGGACGCTCGCGACCGGCTCGGAGAATGGGTGGCATCGTGGCCGTCGATCGAGGTCGAGGCGGCGCCCGGTCCAACGAATGTCTGGGCAGCGGTCGCGTCGGAGGTCTCAACCTCCGGCACGTCGAAGATGTCGCTGCCGCTCACGGCCTTGCCATCGCCGATCGTCGCGTTGCGGCTGACCTTTCCGGCGGAAACACCTGTCGGCGAGGAAGCCCCCAGACGGTCGCATGCCAAGGACGACACGTTCGTGATCAGCGAGGTCACGGTGTCCACAGGGGGCAGGCCGGTGCCGCTGATGGCCGCCTTCGCCTCGTTGGAGCGGCCGAAGTTCACCGCCGCACAGTCGGTGGACGGTAACGCGGCGACCGGCTGGAGCATCGAGCCAAAGGATCCTCTGGCAGACGCATCGCTTGTGGTTGTTCCCCGCGAGCCGATCCCGGCGGGCACGCCGCTCGTACTTTCAGTCGAGTTCCCGGCCAGCAAGCAAGCCGACAAGCAGGTCCCGCGCCGCATGTCGGTGGAAACGACCTCCGACCCGAAACTCGCGCCGCTCGATCCCCCAACCGTGGCGACGCTCGTCGATGCGATCAAGGCCTCCCGCTCGCAGGGCGACGGACCAAAAGAAGCCGACGTTCTGAAGGCATTCGCCGTCGTCGACGTCGAGCAGCACGCCGCGGCCTTCGACCGTGAGCAGCTCCGGCGGAAGGCGGCCATCGGAAAGACGCTCGTCATGCGGCATCTGGCCAAACCGCGCGAGACCCTGCTGCACATCCGCGGCGACTATCTCAACCCGGACAAGAAGCTCGGCCCGCTCGTGCCTGGTACGCCTGCCTTCCTGCCCCCGCTCGAGGCGTCTACCAATGCCGCCGGCGGAACGGCCGCTCCCTTCCCGAACCGGCTCGATCTCGCCCGCTGGCTCGTGCGAGCCGACAACCCGCTCACGCCCCGCGTGACGGTGAACCGCGTCTGGATGCGATATTTCGGCCTCGGCCTCGTGGAGACCGAAAACGACTTCGGCACCCAGGGCTCGGCACCCTCCCATCCCGAACTGCTCGACTGGCTCGCCGACACGTTCGTGAAGAATGGCTGGTCGATGAAGAAACTGCACCAGTTGATCGTCACGAGCGCCACCTACCGCCAGTCTTCGGTCCATCGCGACGATCTGGCCGCCAAGGATCCCCGTAATCTTCTTCTGGGCCGGCAGAATCGAATCCGGCTCGACGCGGAGATCGTCCGTGACACGGCGATTCTGGCGGCGGGGCTCCTCTGCGACGATCTCGGCGGCCCGCCAGTCCATCCGCCGCAGCCGGACGGCGTCTATTCCTTCACCCAGACCGGTAAAACCTGGCGGACAGACACTGGCCCGCAGCGGTATCGGCGCAGCCTCTACACACAGTTCTATCGCAGCGCCCCACACCCGCTCTTCACGACGTTCGACGCGCCGAGTTTTTCGACGGTCTGCACCCGCCGGGCCCCGTCCAACACGCCGCTGCAGTCCCTCATGCTGGCCAACGATCCGATCTTCGTCGAGGCGGCCAGCGCGATCGGTGATCGGGCGGTCGCGGCCGCAGGCGGGGACGCCGGAAAGGGGGGCGATTCGACAGCGCGTGCGATCGACCAGCTCTTCCGCTTCTGCCTGGCCCGACCGCCATCGGCCACGGAGCGGCGGCTCTCGGAGGATTTTCTGCTCCAGCAGCGCGGCCACGAACCAGCCACTGCAGCCGAGGCCTGGCGTGCCCTGGCCCGCGGCGTCATCAATACCGACAATTTCACGACACGAGAGTAGCTCCACAATGCCTGCCGACAACCCGATCGAACATGAGTCACTCAAACATGTCACGCGGCGGCAGCTCTTCGCAGGCGCCGGCGTGAGCGTGGGCGCGATCGCGCTTGCCGACATGCTCCGAGCCGAGGAGCCCGCAGCAGAAACGGTCCGGCCGACCGCCGCCAGCCCAATGGCCGTACGGCCGCCGCACTTCGCGCCCCGGGCGAAGCGGGTGATTTTCCTGTTCATGGCCGGCGGCCCAAGCCAGTTCGAGCTGTTTGCCGACAAGCCGAAGCTGCGCGAACTCAACGGCCAGGCTCCGCCGGCAAGCCTGATGGCAGGCCGCCAGTTCGCCTTCCTCAAGGGCGACGAGAAGCTGCTCGGCACGAAGCGGAAGTTCGCCCGGCACGGTGAGTGCGGCATGGAGGTGAGCGAACTCCTGCCGCACACCGCGAAGATCGTCGACGACGTCTGCTGGGTGCGGTCGTGCACGACCGACGTGTTCAATCACGGGCCTGCGAAGCTCTTCATGAACACGGGCTTCCAGGTGCCTGGCCGCCCGTCGCTCGGCTCCTGGGTGACCTACGGAATCGGCTCGCCGTCCAGCGATCTGCCCGGGTTCGTCGTGCTGCAGAGCGGCCCCCGCGGGCCGCGGGCGGGTTCGGCACTCTGGTCGGCAGGCTTTTTGCCATCGAGCTATCAGGGTGTGCCGTTCCGTGGACAGGGCAACGCGATCCTCGACCTTAAATCACCTGAAGGCGTGTCGCAGGAGGAGCAGCGGGAGCTCTTCGACTTCGTGCGCCGGCTCAACGAGGAGCGGCTGGCGGCGACCCACGATCCGGAGATCCAGACACGGATCAACGCCTACGAGATGGCCTACCGCATGCAGTCGAGCGCGCCGGAGCTAATGGATCTCGGCAACGAGTCGGCCGCGACGCTCGAAAGCTACGGTGTCACCCCTGGCAAGGCATCGTTCGCCAACAACTGCCTGCTCGCGCGGCGGCTCGTGGAGCGGGGCGTGCGGTTCGTGCAGCTCTACCACACCAACTGGGACCACCATGGCGGCCCGGAGAATCTCGAAGGTGAGCTCGAGAAGGTCACCGGCGAGATCGACCGGCCCTGCGCCGCGCTCGTGAAGGACCTTCAGCAGCGGGGCCTGCTCGACGACACGCTCGTGATCTGGGGGGGCGAGTTCGGCCGTACGCCGATGGGCGAGATGCGGGCCCCGGTCGGCCGCGACCATCACGTCGAGGGTTACACGATGTGGTTCGCCGGAGGCGGCACGAAGCCGGGAGCGATCATCGGTGCCACCGACGAACTCGGCCTCGGGGTCACGGAGCAGAAGGTGCACGTCCACGACATCAATGCCACGATCCTCCATCTGCTCGGCTTCGACCACCAGCGGCTCACCTACCGGTTTCAGGGCCGTGACTTCCGTCTCACCGACGTTCACGGCGAACTCGTCTCCGCGATGCTGGCGTAAGGCCGCGAAGGTTCTTGCGGCACCACCGTCTGCGCCCAGAGCCGCACTTCGCTCATGGTCGGCGGCGATCATCGGCTCGCGAACAAAAGATTATTCACTCCGCCGGACCTCATCGCGAGTCTGCTGGATCGCTTGGCGCTGCGTCTCCTGAACTGCCGTCGTCGCCCCTTCGCTCTTGGGACTCCTCCGTAAGCATTCGGATTATTCGCCGCGCAAGAGGCTCCTTGACCTCACGGTGGCGAGGCACTGGCTGAGAGACACCTGTGACTGAGTTGCGATACCAATCATGCCTTCCACCATGCCTCACCAACACGCAACCGCTTGCCTCGATGGCCTTGATCAGATCGACACGCTTCATGGCATGACGAGCTCACCGACCTTGCGGGCACCCGGAATGTGTCCGCTAGACAGATCGAGATAGAGATCCTTCAAGTGGTCGACCAAGTCCTCCAAGGTCTCGCCTTGCGTCCAGTAATCCGGATATTCCTCCAAGTAGCCGAGCCACCAGTCGCGTTCCTGCCAGTGGACGTACTTAACCGAGTGCATAGGACACCTCGCCAAACATCGCGACGGAGATCACCGATTGCTCAATTCTACCGTGATCTTCGCGTATAGGGCCAGCCTAGGCCCTACGGCCGATCGTCCGGACGGTCGGGCGGCGGCGGTGGCCGATCGTCCCCCGATCGCCGTGGCCCGCGTCCACCCTTGCCGCGCGGTCCCGGCCCTCCCCGCCCACCTGGCCCGGGGCCGCGGGGCGTGTAGGTTTCCGTGGTCTTCTTGCCCGTAGGAGCTGTGTAGTCGAACACCAGCGTGCCGTCGCCGTTGATGGTGTAGTCGACGAAACCCTGACGGCCGCCGACCTCGTAGGCAAGCCGCCGGCTCGTGAGCGTGGGCGCCGTATACCCCACGATGGTCGCGCCGCGGAGCGGCTGCAGCGACGGTCGCACCGGCTCGGCCCGCGGCTGCGGATCGACCTGGCCGTCCCGCTCGATCACCTCGCCATGAAATCCACCGTTCAGATACGGATAGGTCTTCGTGGCGTGGTAGTGGTAGTTGCCGTCGGCGTCCTTGTGGCCGTTGAATCGGTCGAGCCCCTTCACGGGCGACCCGTCGTGCTCCGAGTAGCCGTAGATTGGATAGCCGTCGAGCGCGTAGGCGATCGGCATCCCTTTGCCAACCTGTTTCTCGAGGTGCACCGGCGCGATGTGGTAGTGGTAGTCGTCGGCCCGGCCGCAGTGGCCGCCGTAGTCATCCAGTTCGCCGATAAGGAAGGCGTCTTCGCCGCGGTTATTGAGCGGATTGAAGATGGGCACACCGTTGACGGCCAGAGCGATCGCCCCCCGCAGGAACCGGCCTTTCGTCGTGACCGGGTTGGCAGCCGGCACCGGCTGCAGCGGAATCTGCCAGGCGTTGTCGCCGACATACTTCTGCGGCAGCGGCACCTGCTGCTGCCAGGCCCGGATGCCCACCATCAGCAGATGATCGGGGATGCCATTGCTTTCAACGAAGAAATATCGGTCGTCGCTCCGGCAGGAGATCGCCTTCAGGTCGACGAAGGGTTCGAAGGCCTTGGCGATCGTGCTGGCAGCCGTCTGCTTGGGCTCTGCGTTGGCCGTGAGCAGAAACCGCGAGGCGACGGCCGGAGGCGACTCACGCTGAACAGCATCGTGGGCCTCCCGCGGATGTCGGTGCCACGGATGGGCAAACGCCGTGCCGGAGGCGGCAACGAACACGAGGAGACATTCGATCGCAAACACACATTCCGAGCGGAAGGGAGTCATACTGTGTTCCTGCATTCATTGCATGGAGTTGTTGGCGGCTTTTGCCCGAACGGGCGGCGTGCCGGCCCGACGGTCGCCCGGAAACCTCCGGGAAGTCGAGCCGTCATGCGTACATACCTTCACGACATGACGAACGATTCTACACCGCCCGACCTTCCCCATCCGCTCTCTGCAGAGCGTCAGGAGGAGTTTGTGGGCCTGCTGAATGCCGCCCATGGGCTGCTGCTGCGATATCTGATGTCGCTGGTGGTGAACCGGCATGACGCGGAGGACGTGCTGCAACGTGCCAGCCTGGTGATGTGGCGGCGTTTCGGCACGTTCGAGGCAGGCACCGACTTCATCGCCTGGGCCACGACCGTGGCATTTTACGAAGCCCGTAATTTTCAGCGAGTGACAGGGCGGTCGCGGGTGCAGTTCGATGATGAACTCATGCGCCATCTGGCCGCGGAGCGTGTGGAGCATGTCCGCCACTGGTCCCTGCGCACGGATGCCTTGGAACACTGCACGCGAAAGCTTGACGCCGCGAGCCGCCGGCTTGTGAAGGCCATCTACACCGATGGCACGCAGGCCGTCGACGTCGCCCGTCAGCAGGGCTGCTCACCGAAGACCATCTACAACAAACTCACCTTTATTCGTCACGCACTCGCCGAGTGCGTGCAGCGCCGGATGGCAGAGGCCGTACTATGAATCCACCCGATCACCGCGAATGGCACCGGCTTTTCAATGCCGCGCTCAACGACGACATCAACGATGCCGACGCATTAGAACTCGCCGCCGTGCTGAAATCGAGCGACGAGGCCCGTCAGCTTTGGTTTCTCTATCACGACAACGAGTGCTCCCTGGCCGAGATGAAACCTCCTGCGGAAATCAGATCTCGAACGACACGCCTGTCGTGGCTTTCCCGGCGCCCACTGACGGCGGCGGCTGCGGGATTGGTCATCGGCATGTTCAGTGCGTCGGTGGTCTGGGGGTATGTCGGGCCGTATGCCGGCAAGGTGATCACGTTGTTGCAGGAGAGCTTCGAGTCGGGCCCCTCGCCGCTGGCGACTGGTATTCCTGTCGAGGCAGGTCGCTGGAGCGGCGATTACTCGGAAGTCGTGGGCGAATATCGGAGTGTGAAGCCGGCGAATGGCGCGAAGATGCTGAGATTCCTGCGTTCGGATTACGAGGGCAAGCCAACGCGGGATGGCTTCATCGGAGACGTGTTCCGCATCATCGACCTGCGGAACTCGGAATACGACGTCGTCCGTGGAGATGCCTGCGTCTCTGTGGAGGCCCGGTTCCTTTCCCTGCCTCAAGACGTTCCGGGCACTGCCTGCTGCGGCATCTCGATGCACGCGCTGGATGCCCTACCGACGCCTGATGAACGCCTTGAGTTCATGGAAATAACCGAGCGTGCGCCGTCAGCGGTTGCTGCCGGCAGCCTCCAGTCGGGCATGACCATCCTGGCGACTGCGGTTCGAACTGGGCGGTTCGAAACCACTCGCGACTCATGGGGGTTGGTGCGTGGTGAGTTGCGGCTGCCACCCGGTACCCATTTTCTGCTCGTGCATCTCTCCTTGGTTGACGCGCGTGGCCCACGAGCACCGCAGCCTCGCGACTTCGCAGGACTGTTTGTCGATGACATTCGCGTGGTGCTCACCCACCGTCCACCGCTGCCGTGATGATCGCCCTGCCCCCTGGCTTACGCGACCTTGTGACTCTGTGACCATGATTCGCATGACTTCCATGACTTGCATGACTTGCATGCAACAGATCCTTCCATACATCCCCATCGCCGCCCTGCTGATGGCGTGCGCTGCCCCCCTCGCCGCAGAGGAAGCTCCGGTCGTGGCCATGCCCTCGCAGCATCAGGCCCTGCTCAGAGACCACTGCGGCAAATGCCACGGCGAGCAGCAGCAAGAGGGCAACTTCCGCGTTGACGATCTGCCTCTCACCATCACCACGCTCGAATCAGCGGAACGCTGGCAGAAGGTGCTCAATCAGCTGAACTCGGGCGACATGCCGCCCGAAGACGAAAAGCAGCCGGATGGCGTGGCGAAGACTAATTTCCTCGACGATCTGGCCCACGTGATGGTCGCGGCCCGGCGGAGCCTCGGTGATCAGCACGGCGTCATCACCATGCGGCGGCTGAACCGGCGGGAATACCGGAACACGCTCCGCGAACTGCTCGGCGTAGAGATCAATGTGAGCGAACTCCCGCCGGATACCGCCTCGGAGGGCTTCGATACGGCGGGGGCGAACCTGTTCATGTCGAGCAACCAGCTTGAGCAATATCAGTCTCTCGGCCGCGAGGCGTTGACGGAGGCCTTCGAGCGGCAGACCGCTGCCACCGCGGAGCAAAAGCTGCACTACGAAGCAGAGGCCTGGACACCGATGGTCCAGAAATATGTGGCTCATCAGATCGATGCCAGGGACCGCGCGCAGAAGTGGATCAAGGCCGTGGAAGATGCGGCGGCACTGCCTGAGAACGCGGACATCGTGGCCACAATCAAAGCGGAGACAAAGAATGACTCCCGCTTCCGCCGCGAATGGGCTCGCATCCCCGGTGCGCCGAATCCGCGAACCTTTGGCTTCGATAAAGGAAACGAGAACGATGCCGACTTGGCCCATGAACAGCTGCCCGCCTCGTGGCTTTCTTATCACCAGTCCTATCTTCAGCAGCCGACCGTGGATACGGGTGCCTGGCTCGGCACACACACCATGCACCATAGCGTAATCAACGTAAACTCCATCGAACTGCTGGTGCCCTTCGGCTGGCCGGTGGGGGAGTATGTGGTGCGCGTCCGCGTTGCGGCAAAGAATGACACGCCCCCCGAACGACGTTTCATGGAGTTCGGCAGAGACCCCCGCTCGGATGGACAGGTTCTGAGCACGCACCACGTCACCGGTACGATGGACGATCCGCAGGTGATCGAAATCCCACTATTGATGACCCGAGGCAACGCCGAGCGCGCCAACCGCATGGTGTTCGTCCGCGAAAAAGGCAGTTGGGACGACAATTACGAAGGCGGTCGCAAGCGAGATGCCGCAAAGAAAAGCAACGGCGTCGGCCCAGACTTCGCGTTGTGGGTGGACTGGATGGAGATTGAACGCAAGCCGGACGCCGCCAAGCCCAAGCCGCCCGGCATTGCGGCGCTGGGCATCCCGCTGGATGACAAATCCCCACCGCCCGCCCTGGCCGAACTACGTGCCGCCTTCGAGCGATTTACCCGAGAGGCTTTTCGCGGCACCCCGGCCCCCGCGCACTTCATCGAGCGACTGCTCGCGCTCTACGAAGTGCGGACCAAGGCAGGCGACAAGCCCGGCGCGGCCCTGAAGCAGACGCTCTCGGTCGTACTGGCCTCGCCCATGTTCATCTACCTCGCCGAGTCGTCGGAGGGCGAAACACACAGGCCTCTGTCTGACGCGGAACTCGCCACACGTCTCGCCTATTTTCTCTGGTCCGCACCGCCGGATGCCATGCTGCGTGATCTCGCCGCACGCGGAGAATTGACGAAGCCGGAGGTACTCTCCGCGCAGACGGAGCGGCTGCTCAATGATCCGCGTTCCGCAGACTTCCTTGCCGCTTTCACCCACCAATGGCTGGGGCTCGAACGGTTCGAGTTCTTCAAGATCAAACTGCCACTCTATCCTCGCTTCGATAACAGCACGAAAATCGACGCCCGGCACGAGGTGGATGAAACGCTTGCCTATCTCCTCCAGCACAATGGCAGTCTGCGCGACCTGCTGAAATCCGACTACGTTGTCATCAACAGCCTGCTCGCAGACTACTACGGCATTGCAGGCGTGGAGGGAGATGCCTTCCGAAGAGTGGCTCTGTCGGAAGGATCGCCACGCGGTGGATTGCTCGGCATGGCAGCCATTCAGTTTATGGGCGGCAATGGTGAACGCACGAGCCCCGTAGAACGCGGCGCCTGGGTCCTGCGCAAGCTTCTCAACGACCCGCCACCGCCCGCGCCGGCGAATATCCCCGCGATCACCCGCCTCGCAGGCCAGGTGCTCACGCCCCGCGAGCGATTACTGGCGCACCAGGAAGACCCGCAATGCGCGAGCTGCCATCGCAAGATCGACCCCATCGGATTGGGACTGGAGAACTTCGACGCCGCCGGGCAGTGGCGGACCGAAGACAGCTACACCGCCGTCGACGCCGCCGGCAAGCCCGATCAGAAGTCGAAGAAGACCTGGACGATCGATCCCGCCGCCGCCCTCCATAAAGGCCCAGCCTTCCAGGACTACTTCGCACTCCGCGACATCATCGCCTCAAAGCCTGATGCCTTCGCCCGCGGCTTCAGCACCGCGCTCATCGAGTTCGCACTCGGCCGAAGCATCGGCTTTCGCGATGAGCCGCTCATCGAAGAGATGCTGCGGGAATCGGGGAAGAAAAACCTTGCCGTCCGCGAATTCATCCACACGCTGGTCCGCAGCGAAGAGTTTCATACGAAGTAATTTCTGCAGGAACGAACATTATGAACATACTGCCCGTCCCGCGTCGCCACTTCCTCAGCTCCAGCACGGCGATCATCGCGATGCCCGTTCTCGACTCTCTCGGCTTTCGCCGCTTCGCCGCCGCCGCCGCTCCGGCCACGCCGCCAAAGCGGCTCATCTTCCTCGGCTTCGGCTGGGGCATCACCACCGAAAGCTGGTTCCCCGACATCAAGCAACCGGGCACCGACTACACACTTCCGGAAGGCCTCAAGCCCCTCGCACGGCACAAGCCCGATTTCACCATCGTGCAGGGTCTCTGGAACAAATACGCTGGCCAAGGGCATGCAGGCAGCACGTGGTGGCTCACCGGCGCGAATCGCTTCGCTGAACCGGGGCAGAACATGCACAACAGTATCTCCGCCGACCAAGCGGCTGCTGCAAAGCTCGGCCTGGAAACGCGATTTAGTTCCATCCAACTCAATGGCAGCGAAAACGCCGAAGCCTCCGGGCATGGTCCGGGGCTCTCCATGGCGTGGGACATCAGTGGCAAACCCATCGCCGGGCAGAACGGCCCCGTGCCCGCCTACAGCCGTCTCTTCATGAAAGACACCACGCCCGTCGAGCAGCAGAAGGCGATGCTCATCGAGCGGCGCAGCGTTCTCGACACCGTGCAGGAAAATGCCCGCGACCTGCAGCGCGGCCTCAGCAAGCACGACACCGCCAAGCTCGACGAGTATTTCCAGGGCATTCGCGACATCGAGACCCGCCTGAGCAAGGACGAGCAGTGGCTCGGCGTGCCCCAGCCGAAGACCGACCTGCCCGAGCCGCCCCCCGGACTCGCTGGCCGCGAGGAAATCAAGCTCATGTATGACATCATCGTCGCCGCGATCCAGACCGACAGCACCCGCGTCCTCACCTACCGCCAGCCCGTGAGCACCCTGCTCACCAGCATCGGCATCAAGGTCGCCCCGCATGACATGAGCCACTACCACTCGACGATGGGCGAAAAGCTCGCCGCCTCGCAGCAGCGTGACCTAACGCAAAGCGAACTCCTCGCCGGACTCATCGACAAGCTCAAGGCCACGAGGGAGGCCGACGGCAGCCGCCTCTTCGACCACGTCGCCCTCGCCTACGGCAGCAACATCCGCACGGAGCACAACCTCGACAACTGCCCCACGCTCCTCACCGGCGGTGGTGCCGGCATCAAGCTCGGCCACAACCTCGTCGTGTCGAAAGACACCCCGCTCTGCAACGCATGGCTCACGCTACTCAACGGCATCGGCGTCGACGCCGTACGCCACGGCGACAGCACCGGCGTGATCAAGGAACTCATCGCCTGACAGTCACCATGCTCCTCAACCTTCTGAGACACAACCCCGTGAAGCCCATCCATTGCCGCTGCCCCGCACTTCTCTGTTCCGCACTCCTCTGCTCCGCGATCCTCTGTTCCGCGATCCTCTGGGCGTCACACACGCCACTCAAGGCTGAAGACACGCCCGTCCCCGCTCAGTGGACGGAAGACTTCTCAGATGAAGCAGTCTTCAAAAAGAACTGGGCGAAATACGACTCACTCGTGCCACCCTACCAGGATAAAACAAAGCGATTCTGGCAACTCTCCCTGGTGGAACGAAGAAGTGAGGGAACGAGAGGGCGGTCGTAATCGATCGCATCCGTAGCCCGATGGACACTGGCAGTGCCGTCTGACCCCGGCCTCGGATCCCCCGGCTTACGCCGGGGGCTTGTATGGGAGCGGGCATACAAGCCCGGAGCGCGAGCGATGGGACTCCGTGGCATCCGATCCCCCGGCTCACGCCGGGGGCTTGTATGGGAAAGCGCATACAAGCCCGGAGCGTGAGCGATGGGATTCCGTGGCATCCGATCCCCCGGCTTACGCCGGGGGCTTGTATGGAGGCGGGCATACAAGCCCGGAGCGTGAGCGATGGGACTCCCCGCATGACAGCCGGGAAATGAGTCCTGACCCCTTTTAGCCCCTGGTCATGGCCGGTCGCCCAGGCGGTAGAGGTGTGTCTTGGTGCGAAGATAGATCGCACCATCGAATACGGCCGGCGAGGCCATGCAGCCATCGTCGAGTGTATTGGTCGCCAGCACCATCGAAGGATCGGCTGCCGACAGAACGAATGTCTCGCCGCCCTGATTGCTCACATAGATGCGGCCGTCGGCGAGAATCGGAGACGCCGAGAATTCACCGCCGAGCCGCTTCTGCGAAAGGGCCTTGCCACCGAGGGCATCGAGCACGCTGGCAGTTCCCGTATCGCCGACGAGAAACAACCGCTCGCCGAGCAGCAATTGCGAGGAACGCGAACCGGTGCCCTGGGATGATTTCCAGGCGATCTGCGAACTGGTCACGTCGCCGGTGCCATCGGGCCGCACGGCCAGGAATTTCATGCCGCCGGCGGCCGTGTTGATGTAGACCATACCGTGGGCGAACAGTGGCCGTGCCGACGTATTCATACCCCCGTGCCTCACCCGCCAGACTTCCTCTCCCGAAGCCGGATCGTAGGCAATCGTGGCGCCGGCGCTGGGAATGACCACCTGCTCGCCGCCTTTGGTCTTGATCACCGTAGCCGTGGGATAGGCCTTCTTGGCATCGCCGTCAGTTGTGCCGTACTCGATGTTGCGATCCCTGCGCCACACGGTCTTGCCGGTCCTCTTGTCGAGGGCGACGGCATACTGCAGATCGAAACCATCGAGCGCGACAATCAGCAGATCACCGTGGAGAATCGGCGATGAGCCGGGGCCTCGGAAGTGGTCGCAGGGCAGATCCTGCCGGGACCAAATGATCTTTCCCGAAACGGTGTCGAGGCAGGCGGTGCCGGCGCTGCCGTAATGCAGGTAGAGCCGCTCCGCCTCGATCACAGGAGTGCAGGAGGCGTAGCTGTTGAACGAGTGGCAGAACTGCGGCGCGGCGATCTCAAACACGGTGATGTCGTGCACGATCTGGCCACTGTCGCAAGCCACCGCCACGGCAGAGAGCCGTGTGCCGTCCTCCGTGGCATTCGTAAGCCAAACGAGCTTGTCCCATACGACAGGCGACGACCAGGCCTTTCCGGGGATCGCTGTCTTCCAGGCGACTCCCCGACCCTCGCTCCACTCCAGCGGAAGGTTACGGTCCTGCGAGACACCATCCCCAGTGGGGCCACGAAACTCGGGCCACGGCGTGGCAGCGACTCCAAGCCGCCCCGGGATCGGCATGGTCATGCCGACCATGGCGATCGAGGCCATGGCGAGGCGGCAGCCAAGGCCCCGACCGCGGCGGTAGGCACGCTGAAACAGCCAGGCGATCCACACACCGGCCCCCGCCGCATCTCCTGAGACCAGGCTGCGTGGGACAGACCGGCATGGGCGAGGCTGGACGGAACGACGGGACCATGTTCGTGCCACGAGCTCGACCTCCAGAAACGCCGGAAACGGGAACGCGAGAAAGTCGGCTGTCAGAAGGCACGACCGACGACACGACTCAGTGCTGTGAGGATGGCAGTTTCGGTGATAGTTTGCCGCCCGTCAAACCCGAATAGACCAAGCAGGCAGGATGCCGATCGCCATCGCCGGGCCTCAGTCGCTCACGCCCAAGGCTTGTATCACGGGATTGTATGAACCCGCCCCATACAAGCCCTCGGCGTAAGCCGGGGGATCGGACGTAAGGAATCCCGTCGCTCACGCTCAGGGCTTGTATGCCCCGCCCCATACAAGCCCTCGGCGTAAGCCGGGGGATCGGACGTTAGGAATCCCGTCGCTTACGCTCAGGGCTTGTATGGACGCTCCCATGCTCGGACGTAAGGAATCCCGTCGCTCACGCTCAGGGCTTGTATCACGGGCTTGTATGAACGCACGCATACAAGCCCTCGGCGCGATTCGCGTTCGATATGCTTCTTGTGTGGATGTTCGTCAGGGTGCGGTCCGATTGTCGCAAAGAGCTCTCCACACGAAACTCGCCACGACACGGCGACTGGCTCTTCGATCTTGACGATGCGGCCGAGGCCCGCCGTTTCGTCGAGTTGCGGCAGAAAACCGCGATGCAGACGATCGCGAAAGTGCTCGCGGGGCAATAGACCTTAGGAGAGAATATGAATCGCAAGCGACCGCCTGGAGCAGTCTGGGGTTTACCTGTGACGGGCACGCGACCAGCGTTCTGGTGCACACGAGCCATCTGGTTTACACCAGTGCTCTTCGCCGCAGTGGCCTGCGGCGGCGACGGTGCCGACCATGACAAGCGGATCACGACTGTCACGGCCATGCCGGGGCTCGTCGCCTTCTGGGACTTCACAGCCCGGGAACCGGCGGGCGAGCAACGGTTCGTCGCACGTGTGCCCGCCGATGCACCGACCAACTATCCACTCGATGCCGGCAACTACGTCCGGGACTACTGGGGGGCGGGCCGGGAGGCAACATACGCCGACTTCCCGCTGCTGGGACGCGGTCCGTTCGGTGAGGCGATCCGTATCCAGCCGGAGAAAGACCCGAACTTCCGGCCGTTCCTCTTCGTGCCGCGGTCGAGACTTCACGACACGCCGCTCGACATCAAGGGGGATGGCGTGTCGGTGACGGTCGTCGTCTGGGCGGTGCGTGAGAGCGGCAACCATGCCCTCGCCGGCATCTGGCACGAAGGAACCGATCTCACACAGGCTTCGACTCAGGGCATCCGGCGTGTGGAACGGGGCCAGCGGCAATATGCCCTCTTCGCCGGACTCAACAAGGAGGGATCGGCCTGCGGCCACGTCTCGGAGAACGGAGCAAGCTCCTTCCTCAATAGGTATGCCCTGCACAAGTGCAACTCCGCCGCCGTCGCGGCCACCGTGCCGGCCGACGCGCCGCCAGCGCGGCTCGATGCCGGATGGCACTGCTTCGCGACAACCTTTGATCACGAGCGACACGAGCTGACCGGCTGGCTCGATGGCGAGGCTGGAGATCGTTGGTTTGACGCACCCCAGAACGACACGCTTCTCGCTTTCGCCGCCAACGCCTGGCTGCAGGGCAGGCTGCAGCGTCAGGAGGGAATCCAGGCGGGAGAGGATCCGGCGTTCCCGGCCGCCCAGTGCTACAACCCGCCGGAGAAGGAGGCTGTCGCGGTCGAGGTCGTGCGTGAGCAGGGGGATGAACGCGTGGAGCTGCGGGAGTATCCATTTACAAAGGTCCGGGTAACGCTGCGTCGGCAGTCCGCCGGGGCATGGTTCGAGACCGGTCGCGAACTGGCGTCGCTGCGGCTCAACCCCTGGTGGTACCCCCACGGCATCTATACGCCCACCGACGCGGCCAGTGGTGGACCATTCACGATCGGTCGCGTGATCCACAGCAGCCGGAGCGTCGGCTTCACCGGCTGGATCGGCGGCGTGGCCGTCTTCGACCGCGTGCTCTCGGCCGCTGAGCTTGCCAGCCTCGCCGCCCTGGCAAACGTCACGGAAGAGCGTGCGAAAACGCCACCGGGCACCGCGTTGCAGGCGGTGCCCGGTGGCGCTGGAAGAACTCAGTAGCGGAGGACGTACTGGCACATCGCGTAGTTGTTTCGAGCAGCCTGCCATGGCACCGCCGCCGTGAAGGCACTGGCGCATACATTTCGCGTACAGCAGCTTCACGGGGAGGTCGATGCATGCCACACACCAGTGGCCGACCTATTCCACCGGCTTCCCGACGGTCAGGCGGATGGCTTCCGCAGCCGTTTGCAAGCCGAGTGCTCTCCCTTCGAAGGCCCCATCGACGGTGCCCTTCGGCCACTCCGCCGGATCGGCAAAGAGGCCGTCGTCCTTGTACTCCGTCTGCAGCCTGAGAATCTCCGCCTTGAGTGCCGAAAACGTGTTCGCCACCTGCGGTGACTTCGCTTCAGCCTCACTGAAGAGAAGGTTGTGCTGCTCACGCGGATCGGCGACGAGATCGAACATTTCCCAGGCGTTCTTTTTCCAGTAATGGATCAGCTTGTGGGTAGGCGTGCGCACGCCGTAGTGGGCCCGCGTGTTGTGGTGCCCTGGATCGTGGTAGTAACGGTAGTAGATGCTCTGCCGCCAGCCGGCCGGCGTCTCGCCCCGCAGAAGCGGCGCCAGGCTTTGCCCCTGCATGAAGTCGGGCACCGGTAGACCCGCGAGGTCGAGAAACGTCGGTGCGAGGTCGATGTTGGCGACGAATGCGTCGGGCGTGATCCCCTGCTTGATGCCGGGGCCACGGGCTATCAGCGGAACCCGCAGGCCCGGCTCATACATGAACCGCTTGTCATAGAGGCCGAGATCGCCGAGATACCAGCCGTTGTCGGTCGAGTAGATGACGATCGTGTCGTCGGCGAGTCCCTCCGCGTCGAGGTGATCGAGCACCCGGCCGACACCGTCATCGACCCCCTGCACGCAGGCGAGGTAATCCTGCATGAAACGCTGGTACTTCCACCGCACCAACGCCTCGCCAGTGACCGCCTTCCCGTCCACCTCCACGCTTTCCGGCTTGGTAGCGAGCCACTGTCGCAACTCCCTGCCCTCGAGCCCGACCGGCGGAGCCCGCTTCAGATCACGGTTGGTCAAATCCCGGGCGACCGTCTGCTCGTTCTCCGGGAGCGCCGCCGGCCGTGTTGCGTAGGCGTCGAAGAGTGTTTCCGCCTCGGGAATGACGGCGTTGCTGAACTTCGCCTTGTTTCGCTCGTCCGGTTCCCAGCCTCTGTGCGGGGCCTTGTGGTGCAGCATCAGGAAAAACGGTTTGTCAGTTGGTCGCGTCTTGAGGAACTCCACTCCCAGGTCGGTGGTGATGTCGGTGCAATGCCCCTTGATCGAGAGCTTTCCGCCGGGAACGAGAAATTCCGGATCCCAGTAGCCACCCTGGCCCGGCAGCACGATCCAGCGGTCGAATCCGGTCGGATCGGTGCCGAGGTGCCACTTGCCGATCATTCCGGTGTGATAGCCGGCAGCCTGGAGATGCTTGGCGGCGGTGTCACGTGAACCGTCGAATGCGTTGAAGACCGGCACCCCGTTCCGGTGGGAATACTGGCCAGTGAGCAGCGTGGCCCGGCTCGGCGTGCAGATCGAATTGGTGACGAACGAGTTGGTGAAACGCGCTCCAGCGGCGGCGAGTCGATCGAGGTGAGGCGTGGTGTTGACCTTCGAACCGTAACAGGAGACCGCATGCTGGGCGTGGTCGTCGCTGAAGATGAAGAGAATATTTGGACGCTTCGCGGAACGGGCCGAGGATCCAACCGGCACGAGGCGGACCTGCCGGATGTCGCATGCGGCCTTCTTCGCGATCGACCGCGGCTGCACAGCGAGCGTATGCTCCCCCGCGGTGAGCCTTATCCGGCCGACCTTCCGAGGCTTGAACGCCTGGAAGTGGCCGGTCTCTTCGACAATGAAATCGATCACCGGGGCACTGTCGACGGCCACCGCCATGGTGCTCCCCCCTTGCCCGATGCCGCAGCCCTGCAAGACCTCCATCTCGAATTCGCTGGCCTGGGCGACTGTGAATTTCCACTCGGCGGCGTCCTCCGCGCGGGTCCAACACCCGAGGGTCTGCTTATGGGGTTCCGGCTCATACCGCAGGCTCGTGCCGCGGACGCTCGCCTCCCGGCCATGCAGCATGATTGAGCCGTCATCCGCCCACCCGACAGACGCCATAGCCGCCAGTGCGATCGTTCCCAGCCAGCGGTGCATACATGCTCCTCGGAAATACCCAGAAAGAAGACCCAGA
>JBIIFB010000286.1:0-2753 GCA_044237545.1 Pirellulales bacterium | reverse complement strand
TGCCTGATGTGGTCGGTCATCACGCCCCACCCCACAGCCACGCCGTCGATTGAAGCGATCCACGCCGCGATGCTCGAGCCCTTGGCAGCGTCACTCAACACCGCGCTGCTCAGGGTGACGAGCCCTGCCGGCCGACGAGTCGTTCGCCGCGGCACGAGCGATCTGGCGATCGTCGAAAGCGGTACGGGGGCGGTCGACTTCGACCTTCACACAGCCGCGGGCGAACGCAAGATTTCGGGCAATGCCCTGCGAGTGCGTCGGCATGGCGTGCTCTATCACGGCACGCTGCTCGACAGCTTCGACCTCGCGCTTGTGGGGAGCGTGCTCAGGCATCCGCCCCGCGAGCCCGACTACCGTTCGCAACGGTCGCACGGTGATTTTCTGGCCAACCTCAATCTTGGCCGGGATGTCCTCGAGGGGATCGTTCGCGGTGCGTTCAATGCCACGCTCGCCTGCCCCGGCTGGCCCCGCGACCGCGTTGCCACACTCGTCAGCGAGCGTTACTCCGCACGCGAGTGGACCCGCCGGCTCTGACCGCCCCCTCGTCGCCGGGCCAGTGCCCAGATTGCTCCATCGGACAAGTTAAAAACTTGCCGCCACGAAAGAGGAAAAACCCCTCTCCCCTCGTGGCCGCGAGTTTTCAACTTGCGGAATCCGCCCTGCTCCCCGTGTTGGCCCAATAATCTAGGCAATAACCTAGGCAATAACCTAGGCAATAACCTAGGCAATCTCGAAGGAAGGTAGGGGATGGGGAGTCTGCCGATCAACAAGTGATCACGGTGGCTGGGTTCCGCCGATTCATTTCCTTGGCGGATGGGATTCGGTGTCGGGATGGCGGTTGGTGGCCGAAAGAAACAGGTCTTTCGGCGGCGGCTGCTCCTGAGTAGGGTTCCCGACCCGATCGACATGACGTCGTTCGATTAGCTCGCAACAGCGACAGCCAGCAACAGGAGGTTGCCTTCCATGCGTTTGCACATGAATGCCGCGGACGTGCGGCGATTGGTCACGCATTATTTTCTTGATCTCGGCGTGGACAGCGTCGAGGTCGACGACATCCAAGAGAACATCCGGATTGATCGGGGCCGCTGCGTGGCGCGGTGCTACCGGATCGGCGAGATGTTCGCGATGTGGATGATCGACGTCGGACTGCTTCAGTTTTACGATGCCGATGGCGAAATGCTGCACTCGGTGAATCTGTTCACGGAAATGCAGCCGCAGCGGGCCGCCGCCTGATCGCGGCGATTCTGCGACGGGAGCGGCCTTCGCTGGCAACGGGCACGGCGCCGAGCGGGTGATCCCGCTGCACCGCTGAACGTGGCAGTGTCGATGCAGGGTGACATGTTCTGGGGGATGGTGCGCGCACGGCGGCTCTGCTGCCGCCGTGCTCGTAGAGTGGCGGCAACGTAGCCGGAAAGAGTGGGGGAATGCGATGGCCGACACCTTTGACCTGGTCCAAGTTCCGCGTCTGTCGATCGTGATTCCTACTCCGGCCGATGTTGATGCCATGGAGGAAACGCTCGTCAGCGTGCTGGAGCACCGCCCTGACGACTGCGAGATCGTCGTGGTGTTGGGCTGCGAATATGCCGATCCGTGGAACATCCGCGAGGAGGTGAGGTTCGTTCAGGCGCCGGCCGGTTCGAGTCTGGTGGGCTGCGTAAATCTTGGCGTGGCGGCCAGCGAGGGCGAGGTGGTGCATGTGCTCGCCGCGGGCTGGCGGGCCACGGAGGGGTGGACCGATCTCCCCATGTCGCATTTTGAAGACGATGGCGTCGGGGCTGTGGTGCCGCTGGGTGTCGCGGCCGAGGATCGTGAGCGGGTGGTGTCGGCGGGAGTGCGATACGCCGTCGGGGGGCGGCGGATCGACGTGGCCGCCGACACCAGGTGGAAGCAGGCCAAGGCGGCGGCCTGTCCGCCCGCAGGCGCGGCAGCACCGCAGGGTCCGGTATTGGAAAATGGATTCTGGCGGTCGGATGTGCTTGGCATGGCGGGGCATGGGTTCACGAGCGTTTGTGGTGACTCGACTGCCGATGCCGACATGGCGGTCACGCTCGCACGCAGTGGTCGCCGCGTGGTGCTGGAGACGCATTCGCGTGTCGTGGCGTCGGTGAAGACCAGCCGGGTTCGTCCCCGCTCATTCGTCGCGGGTCTTCACGCTGAACGTCTTTTCTGGCGCAGCCTTGCTGGGGCGTCGATTTTCCCGGCCCTTGTGATGCATCTGGTGGAGGTCGTGCGGCACGCGATCGTCCGGGCGCCGCTGGGCTCGGTGCCAGCACTGGCGGGGCGGGCGGTGGCACTGCTGCAGTTCGGCATGTATGTGCCCCGCTATCTGCAGCTTCAGCACGTGATCCGGCAGGGGTCGACGGGTGTGGCCACCGCGGCGAGGGCCGTCGACGCGCAGGAGACGATCCGGATTGACGGAGCTCAGCCTGTTGTTGGCCGGCCGCGGACTCGGGAACGGGATCAGGAGTTGGGTAGATCGGCGTCGCTGCGAAAGTCGGCCTGAGCCCCTGACTACGGCCAGCTAATGCTGGCTGAACTGGGCCATGCCAATGGCTGAACTGGCCCCTGCCAAGGCTGGACCATGCACAGAATGCGGATCCTGCTGGGGATCAGCCTGAGGCGAGGTGGCCGACGAACGGTGATTTTCTCGGCGGTTGGGGCGATCCTGTTATCGCGGGCCTGATGCTGTTAGAATCTGCAGGCGGAGTCGCCCTCGTAGCTCAATTGGATAGAGCGTCAGCCTCCGAAGTTGA
>JBIIFB010000285.1:0-2754 GCA_044237545.1 Pirellulales bacterium | reverse complement strand
GATCGCGGTGCTGGAGGGAACTGAACACCCTCTCGTCTATCCGGAATTCCGCTGAGAACCAGCGTTGGCAGCGGCTGTCGAGCCGGGGACCGACAAGGCCCCGGACTTTTCATTCGGCAACCGCTCACGGCGTCGCGGCCGCTGGCGTGTCTGGGTGTCAGACCATGGTGTCAGGCCGGGACGGTGCGGCCGAGATAGTGGTGGAACGAATCAGCGAGGGCCAGCCAACTGGCCTCGATCACGTTCTCGCTCACGCCGACCGTGCCCCAGACCGCCTCGCCGTCGGTGCTTTCGATCGATACCCGCACCTTGGCGGCCGTGCCCTCCTGGGCATTGATCACGCGGACCTTGTAATCCAGCAGGTGCATCCGTGAGAGGGCGGGGTAGACCTCGGAGAGCGCCTTGCGAAGCGCGGCGTCGAGGGCATTCACCGGCCCGTCCCCCTCGGCGACCTCGTGCCGCTGGATGCCATCGACGAGCAGTTTTACGGTTGCCTCAGTCCGCACGTCGTCGCCAGCTCGGCTCTCGACGGCGACGTTGTAGGCCAGCTTCTCGAAAGCTGGTTTGAATGTGCCCGCAATCCGGTCGACGAGCAGGTCGAACGACGCCCCCGCGGCCTCGAACTGCCAGCCTTCGTTCTCCAGCCGGCAGACCTCCGCCAGCACCCCGTCGAGCAGGGCCCGATCGTTCTTCACGTCGGGCCGATGCACGAGTGCGGCGATATTGGATCGTCCCGACAGTTCGCTGACGAGGATCCGTCGCGCGTTGCCGACAGACTCGGGCGGAATGTGCTCGTACGACTCGGTGGCCTTGGCGACCGCATGCACGTGCATGCCCCCCTTGTGCGCGAAGGCACTGGTGCCCACGAAGGGCTGCCCCGGACGGTAGCTCATGTTCGCCGTCTCGTAGACGAAGCGGGACAATTCCGTGAGGTGGCTCGTGCCGGCAGGGCCCGTGCCACCGCCAAGCGCCGTGTAGCCCGGCAGTTTGATCGCGAGGTTGGCCACGACCGAGATCAGGTCGGCGTTGCCACACCGCTCGCCGATCCCGTTGATCGTGCCCTGCACCTGAACAGCCCCCGCCGCGACGGCCGAGAGTGAATTCGCGATGGCCACGTCGCAGTCGTTGTGGCAGTGGATGGCGACGGGCACACCCGCGCCGGCGGCCTTGAGCGCGGCCGACGCCTCGCCGACCAGTCGCCCAATTTCATCGGGCAGCGTGCCGCCGTTGGTGTCACAGAGCACGATCCGGGTTGCGCCCGCCCGGGCAGCCGCAGCGATCGTCTCGGCAGAGTAGTCGCTGTCGAGCTTCCAGCCGTCGAAGAAGTGCTCGGCGTCGTAGAAGACCTCCCGGCCCGATTCGACGAGGAAACGGACCGTGTCGGTGATCATGGCGAGGTTTTCCTCACGCGACACCCCGAGTACCTCGGTGACGTGGAAGGCTGAGGTCTTGCCGACGATCGTAACCACGCTCGTGCCGGCGTCGAGCAGGGCCTTCATGCCCGGGTCCTCGGCGGCCGTCATGCCGCGGCGTCGCGTCATGCCGAAGGCACAGATCCGCGAGTGGCGGAGATTCAGCTCGCGGGCCCGGGCAAAATACTGCGAGTCCTTCGGATTCGAGAGGGGATAACCGCCCTCGATGAAGTCGATGCCCGCCTCGTCGAGCCGCCGTGTGATGGCGAGCTTGTCCTCGAGCGAAAAGTTGACGCCCTCGCCCTGCGAGCCGTCGCGGAGTGTTGTGTCGTAGATCTCGATCGTGCGCACTGGTGCCGTCCTCTGCTGCCGACTGACCGCCTGCGAGTGGCCGAGTATAGCCCGCGGGGAGGAGCTCCGCTGGGGCCGCCAACAGACCCCGGAGGATCAGTCGTCGCCAGCGTCGTCGGCGTCATCGTCTCCGCCGGCGTCTTCCCCTTCTTCATCGTCGGCTTCATCATCGGCTTCGTCGTCGGCTTCCTCTTCATCGTCGTCCTGATCACCATCCTCGCCGTCCTCGTCAGCGAACGCGTCCTCCCGGTCGGCGGCCTCCTCGTCGTCTTCTTCCTCATCGATCTCCGCGTCAATCGCCTCTACCGGCTCCACCGGCTCGACAACCGCGGCGTGGGGCTGGATCTTCAGCCGGCGGGGGGCCGGGTCTGGAGCGGGGACGGCGGTGCCGGTCCGCGACGCCCATTGCTCCATCGTGATCAGCACCTCGCGGGCCTGCGAGCCGGCATACTCGCCCACCACTCCATCCTCAGCCATGAAGTCGATGAGCCGGGCCCCACGGCCATAGCCCACACCGAGTGCCCGCTGGAGGAGCGACACGCTGCCGCGGCCCTCGCGGATCACCACCTCGACGGCGGCCTCGTACATCTCATCGCGTTCCTTGCCGGCTGAACCCTTCGGCGCGTCGCCCGACGGTGCCGGTTGCAGGTTGACCAACTCTGCGGCGTACTGCGGCTCGCTGGTGCCGATCGCGGCCATCACGCGGCCGATCTCCTCGTCGGAGACATACGTGCCCTGGCCCCGCAGGATCTGGCTCGTGCCCGGGGAGAGGAAGAGCATATCGCCGTTGCCCAGCAGCCGTTCGGCGCCGCACTCGTCGAGCACGACCCGGCTGTCGGTGCGACTGGCCACCTGGAAGGCGATGCGTGCTGGCAGGTTGCTCTTGATGAGGCCGGTGATGACGTCGACCGTCGGCTTCTGCGTGGCGAGGATCAGGTGGATGCCGACGGCACGGCTCTTCTGGGCCAGGCGAATGATGTGCTGCTCGATC
>JBIIFB010000284.1:0-2767 GCA_044237545.1 Pirellulales bacterium | reverse complement strand
GGCGGCACGTTTTTAACTTGTCCGGGAGTTGACGCTGCCCCTCTTTACCGTCGTCTCGTAAGCCCCGCCGGGCCGGCAGAAGTCTCCTTCGCGGGGACTTTCGCCGTGGGGCGTATTGGTGGTGCCTGCCTCTGCGGGGCGAAATTCCAACGCTCGTCGAGCTTCAGCCGATCCCGGCTCGCCCTCTTCCCCCTCGTGGCGGCAATGAAACTCACCCCATTCACGACACGAGCGACTTCATCTCCCGCACGGCCTGTGCGAAGCCAACGAGCACGGCCCGCGACACGATGGAGTGGCCGATGTTGAGTTCGCCCATGCCTTCGAGCCGGGCCACCGGGACGACATTCCGGTAGGTGAGGCCATGGCCGGCGTTGAGCGATAGTTTCGCCTGCCGGATCATCTCGCCGGCACGGGCCAGTTCCACGAGGTGTGTCTGACGCTCGGCATCGGTCACGGCATTGGCGTAGCAGCCGGTATGAAGTTCGACCGCCGAGACACCGAGGTCGATCGCGGCCTCGATCTGCCGTGGACAGGGGTCGAGAAAAAGCGAGACAGCGATTCCGGCCGCGTGGAGCCTTCGCACCGCCTCCGCCGTTGCCGTTCGGTGGGTGACCACGTCGAGTCCCCCTTCCGTCGTCACTTCCTCACGTTTCTCCGGCACGAGCGTAACCTGATCGGGCCTCACCCGGCAGGCAATCTCGACCATCGCCGGGGCGATCGCGGCCTCCAGATTGAGCTTCACCTGCACCGAGGATTTCAGCACCTCAAGGTCGCGGTCCTGGATGTGACGGCGGTCCTCACGGAGGTGCACCGTGATCGCGTCGGCCCCGCCGAGTTCGGCGAGCACCGCCGCCCAGACTGGGTCGGGCTCGACCGTGCGACGGGCCTGCCGGATCGTGGCCACGTGATCGATGTTGACGCCGAGCGTTGTCATTCAGGCATTCTACCACGGGCGAGGCCCGGGCTCGTCACGCCCCCTTTTTGAGCAGTATGACACTGTTGCCTCGCGGCGTTCTCACCTGCAGCAACACCCCAGCGTCCGGCGATTCCTTTTCGATCGCCTCGGCAAACTCGGCGATAGTCGTGACGGGTGTCTTGCCGACCTTGCGGATCAGCACGCCCGGCCCGATGCCGGCTTCCGCTGCCACGCCCTCATTGTCGACACGATCGACGACCACCCCGTCGAAGCCCTCGTAGACGGCCTCGGGCAAAGACGCCTTGTCACGGACCTCGACGCCGAAGGCCTCCGAGTAGAAGGTCTCTTCGTTCTCGGCGGACAGCTTCCGGCCCCCGGCTCCGTCACGTCTGGCGATCTTGTCGGGGAGCGGCTTGACGGCGATCGAGAGCGACATGGACCGGCCGTCCCGAAGCACCGTGAGCTTGTGGGGCTTGCCGATGGCTGACTTCTCCACCACTTCCTGCAGCGACCGTGGACCGTCCACCGCCTCGTCGTCGAAGGCCGTGATGACATCAAGCTCTTGAACGCCCGCCTCAGAGGCCGGTGTTCCCGCCATCACCTCGGTGACCAGCACGCCCTTGCGGCTCTTGAGCCCGAGTTGTGTCGCCATCTCGTTGCTCAGCGGTCCGATCGACACACCGAGGTAGCCGCGTTCCACCGAGCCCTTGGCGATGAGCTGGCCGCTCACCCACTTGGCCAGGTTGATCGGGATCGCGAAGCCGACGCCCTGGTAGGCGCCTGTGTTGGAGGCGATGGCCGTATTGATGCCAATCACCTCGCCGGACAGATTCACGAGCGGCCCCCCTGAGTTGCCCGGGTTGATCGCGGCGTCGGTCTGGAGGAACTTGGCCCGGCGGATACTGCCAAGTTCGCGCCCCTTGCCGCTGATGATGCCGGCGCTGACCGTCGTTTCCAGTTCGAACGGATTCCCGATCGCGATCACCCAGTCGCCGATTTCAAGCTTGTCGGAATCACCAAGCTTCGCCACTGGCAGGTCGTGCGCGTTTTCGAGTTTGACGACAGCCAGATCGCTGTCCGGATCGGTCTTGATTTCCGTTGCCCTGAACTCGCGGCCGTCCGGAAGTTCCACCGTCACCTCATCGGCACCGGCGACGACGTGGTTGTTGGTGAGCACGAGGCCCTCTGCGTCCACGATGACGCCAGAACCAACCCCCGAGCGTGGCGGCATCTGGCCCCCCTCCGGCTGCTGGAGGTCGAAGCCTTCGGGAACACCATCTTTGAAAAAATCCTCGAATGGCGTGCCCTTGAACGGGTTCTCGCCGTTCCGCTCCCGCTGTTTTGGCCGGCGATCGGCGGAGACCTTCTTGGCCTTGGTTTCGCTGCGGACCACCACCACGCTCGGAGTGGCATGCTCGGCAGCATGGCGGAATGCCCTGGAAAGTGCGTTGGCATGCATCAGCGACTCGGCTGTGGCGGCTGTCTCGTCGGCATCGGCCCGTGTGGGCAACCCAAGCACGGCGGCGATCGGCAGCGCGAGAGCCACCAGACTCCACAAGGGAATCAGGCCCAGCCGCGGCCTGCTGGAATGGAGTGATCGACTCGGCACGAGCGACGGCGTGGAGGTGATTCCAGACATGGTTCGGTTCCCGGAGGTGTTGAGGAGGCACGAGTCGGTGGGAGTATGGTTGTGGTGCCTGTTCGTACGCATGGTCACAGTCAGTGTCATAGGGCGGCTGCAGCTTTCTCAGTGAAGGCTTGTTGGAGTGTAGTCAGAGAGCCCACGGCGCGGAGCCCGTAGGAGTCTTGCCCGGCGGCACGCGGCGGGAAACGCATCCATACCGGCTGCCT
>JBIIFB010000283.1:0-2768 GCA_044237545.1 Pirellulales bacterium | reverse complement strand
TCGTGCTCCCGCCATCCCTCTCCTCGTGGCGGCAAGTTTTCAACTTGTCCGAGCGTTGACGAAGCCCTCTCATCACCGGCCGCCCGTCTCGCCACTCAATTACATACAAGCCCGGAGCGTTAGCGATGGGATCGTTCTCCCGCCTCATACAAGCCCGGAGCGTCAGCGATGGGACCAATCTCCCGCCTCATACAAGCCCGGAGCGTTAGCGATGGGACCAGTGGCAGGGTTTCGCCGGGCCGGCAGAAGTCTCCTTCGCGGGGACTTTCGCCGTGGGGCGTCATTGATGATGCCAGCCCTGACAGGGCGAAATTCCAACGCTCGTCGAGCTTCAGCCGATCCCAGCTCCCAACTCGTGATCAATCTCAGAGGCCCGGCTGGCGGCGGCTGCTCACACCAGGGGCGACCGTGGAAAGCTCTTCGCCATGGCGTCGAGAAACTCCTCACGGCTCGTCACCCGCGAAACCCTGCCGCGGAAGTCGCGGGCACCCGGGAGCCCCTGCGCGTAGGAACAGGCGAATTTCCGCATCAACAACGTGCCCCGTTCCACGCCGAACCGCTGGCAGACCAGGTCGTAATGATGCAGCACCAGTTCCCGCTGCTCGTCGAGTGTTGGCTCGGCCGGCGTCGGCTCGCCCCGTAAGATTGCGGCGATCTGGGAGAAAATCCAAGGGCGGGCAAGCGCCTCCCGCGCGATCATCACGCCGTCGACTCCGCTTTCGCGCAGCCGGGCGACGGCCGTCTCGGCGGAATCGATGTCGCCGTTCCCCACAACCGGCATTCGCGAGACGCCCCGCTTCACCTCTGCAATCGCTTCCCAGTCGGCTTTGCCGGTGAAAAACTGTGCAGCCACCCGGCCGTGAACGGTCAGGCACGATGCTCCGGCCTCCTCGATCCGCTGCGCGACTTCGACCGCCGTGCGGCAGGTGTCGGAGCAACCGAGTCGAATCTTCGCCGTCACGGGCACGCCGTCGCATGCCTCGACCACCCGCCGAACAATCATACCGACGCGGTCGGGGTCCCGCAGAAGCCACGAACCGCTATGCGCCTTCTCCGTCACCTGGCGTACCGGACAGCCGAAGTTGAGGTCGACCACGCTGACGCAGAAATCCTTGGCCAGCCGGCGGCCCACCTGCGCGAGATTATCGGGATCGTTGTCCCACATCTGCACGGCCAGCGGCCGCGGTTCATCGCGAACGCCCCAGAGTCGGTCGGGGTGCTCGCCGCGGTTCGTCTCCAGCCAGGTCGCGCTGCGGGCGGCGATCATCTCGGTGGCCAGCAGGCCCACGCCGCCATACTCACGCACCACCTGTCTGTAGGCGTAGTTCGTGTATCCCGCCATGGGTGCCTGTAGCACGGGTGGATCGACCACCACAGAACCGATGGTGAGCGGCGCGATCATGGTGTGCGGACTGGAAGGAGCAGGCATGGTGACAGCAGGCATGGCGAGAGCAACCGTCCGGAAAAAAGCACCAAAAATGGCTAGGGCGATGTGGACACTGCCGCGGGGGGCGTGCCAGTTGAAGCAGGCGGTGGCGTGCCAGGTGAGGCAGGCGTAGGAGCCGGCGGCGTGGCTGTCGGCGTGGCTGCCACGGGCTGGGGCCGCCACTGGATCGGCGTGCCGATGAGCATTGAAACGAAGCGATCGTCCGGCACAGAAAGATCGGCAACGGCCATGGCGTATTCGGCGATGTCCAGGTTGTAGGCCTTCATGATCGTGACGAACTCGAGCTGCTGTCCTGTCACCGCCGCATGGGCGGCAGTGACGGCTTCAATCGGTCGCTGCCCCTTCGCGTGGTCGGCCTCCGCCATCTGCATCGCCTTCTGCGCGGCCATCACGGCGGCCGCGCGGGCTTCGAGTGCCTCGTGCTTCGAGGGGAGCATCTGCACGATCGCCCTGATCCGGCCCGTCGCCGGACGATTCGCGAAAATCGTGTCGAAGTGTGTCTGGTAGGGGCCCGCCAGCGGCCTGTCGACTGGCCAGGGCAGGGGGTCGCCGGCGGGCAGCCGCACGAGATCGACCAGCTCCTGTTGGGCGGCGATGAGTTCTGCGCGGGCGTCGGCGAGGTCGGCCCGTGCGGCGGCCACTGCCACGTCGAGTACGGCCCGGTCGTGCGGATCGCCGCCGGGCGCGATCAGCTCCAGCCGCTCGAGTGCCTCGGCAGTCCAGCGGAGCATGGCGAATCCGGCGGAGACCTTCCAATAGGCCTGCGAGATCCAAAGCCGGCGGCCGCGATCGCCAGAACGCTCGAGCGCCTCCACCAGCGGGAGCGGACGGGCATACACCGTCAGGCCGGCCATGGCTGGGGCACCGGTCGGCCGGCCGGGGCCTGCTGACGGACTGCCGACGGGAGGGCCGCCACGAAGACCGGACTCCAGCGGCTCGAGCGACCGTGACAACACGTCGGTCGCCACACTGACCGCAGGCTGTTCGCCGTGGCCGCCGGCAGACGACGGCACCACGATCGAGACCGTTCCGTCAGCCGCCGGCTCACGCGGGACATCTTCGCACCGGGCGACCAACGGCATCAGCACGATCGCCAGACACAGCACGCGAAGCGACGAAGGGATAAGCATCTGTTCATCATAGCGGCAGGCCGCTGGCCGGGAAAACGCAGCCGGGCGCTGGCTCGCCTGCTGCCCGTGAGACCGTCGCGTGTCGCCGACGAACGCCCCTGCGCCGGCAAACACCCCTGCGCCGACAAAAACAGGGGCATCACGAGGCCGCGTCGAGATACGGATCCTGGCTCATCTGGATATGGGCCTCA
>JBIIFB010000282.1:0-2792 GCA_044237545.1 Pirellulales bacterium | reverse complement strand
ATTTCGCTGTCAGTTCGGGCACGCACCAACCGATCAGCACCGCCATACCGCCTTCGGCAGCCGAACAAAGAGTCCTGACACCTTTTTACTATCCTCTGGCACAGCCTGGTCAGTCAAAAAACCCGATGTCGATGGCGGCGGCCTTCGCCTCGCGGACGGCGAGCACGATCTGCCCCAGGGCCAGCATGGCATTCAGCCGGTCGCCCTTCGGCTTGGCGGCGATGTAACTGCCGATCTGCTGGAAGATCAGCTTCATGTACTCGAGCCGATAGTCCGCGCCTCCCCCATCCCACGGCAACTGCGCATGATACTGGCCGAGAAGCCGATCGATTGCGGCGTTCTGCTCCCGGCGACGCGACAGTGCTGCGAACGTCACGTTCGCGTCGCTCATTCTCTTCCACTGTTCAACGGTCGGCATCTCCGTCGTGGCCGTTGGCGGATGCATGTGCATCTCCCTGCGATTCTGCCCCTGCCATTCGAGCTTGGAGTTGAAGTAGCGGTCGTAATCAGCATTGGCCCGAATGATTTCCGTCTTCAGTGCGGCGACATAGTCTGCCACGTCCCGCGGGGAAAAGGTGACCCACGCGGTTGGCGGCTTCAGGAAGAAGGCCGCCTCACCGGCAATCAGTGCCCGCATAACAATGCTCGCGCAGTTGTGGAGTGTGCTGACGAACTGATAGCCGCTCTCCCCGTGCAGGGCCTGCTGATGCGCAGTTCGAAACCCACGCCACCAGGTCAGCATCGCGTGGGCGTTCAGGCCGAGCTCTCCGTTCCCCTCCACATGCAGACCGATGATTTCGGTCGGGAACTGAACCCATTGCTTGTGAAGACCGCCCCCGTCCTCTTCATCGGCGGCGAGGAGGTTCATGAACTGCTGATGCTCAGCAGCGCTGGCATGATCGAGAACATTCAGCGGCCCGGAGCTGATGTCGAGCGGCTCGGCTGCGACCATCACCTGGCCCGGCCGGGGCGCAAACCGCTGGCCGTCCCGGCCGACGTGCAGGCCAAGCTGCGAACTGTTGCTGATCTCGTTTCGCATGTCGCTGAGCAGCGTCCGCTCGCCGCCGGGACGCCTGCTGAACCGCGTGGTCGGCCCCTTCAGGGCAGCTCCCGCCGGCCACCAGCTGATATAGGTTTTCGCAGCAGCGTTGGCGGCCGGGTCGGCAGACTCGACCGAGCCGTCCATCAGGATGGCTGCATGGCCATTTGTTCTGCCCTGGTGGCCGACGTGCGTCCAACAGAGAACGTCGAGAAAGCGTGACATCACTCAATATCCTTGAACTGCTCAGTGGTAGATGAAAAAACTCCGGTGACCGGCGCTCCCACGACTTGGGTCTGGAAAAGGGGACGCAGTTCTTTCTATTCCCTCGCATGATTTTTCTGTCATTTCGGGCACTCACAACCGATCAGCACCGTCAGGGCGCCTTCGGCAGCCGAACAAAGAGTCCTGACACCGTTCTCCCACACTCACGAATAAGAAGCGCTGAAGGAGCCACGCTCCGAGTCGGAGTCGGAGTCATGACCGATCATCGCGATCGAGAGATTCTCGACGGTTTTCGCCAACTTCAGAACGGCTTTTCGCCGATCGCTCTTCGGCTTGCTGGCGAGGTGGTTGAAGCAGAGTTCATAGAGACGCGCGTATTTTTCCAATACGCTATTTTCTTCAGCACCCAAGATGCTAACGAGCCTGTCGGGCTGTGCCGCAACTCCTACAACTCCCGCTCTCAAAATCGTGTCGATCTGCGCGATTTGTTCCTTCCGGGCTCCAATCATCACCTTGCTCTCGGAAACCCATGTAGCCAAGGTGGGCATCGCCTCCCACGCCGTTGCGTTTTTATATTCCGGTGCCGAACGGATAAAATTTCGCTGTGTGTTCAGTGTATTTATTTTCTCTACCGCCGTTTCGACCCATGCAATGAGCGTCCGGGAGCCTTGGTAGATTATGTTTGAGGGCGGCTTGGCGAACGCACTCAGGCCGCCGATCCCGAGCGCCAGAGCGGTCATGCCGCAGCAGTTCGTGCCTTTCCCTTTGTCGAAATCCTCCACGGTGCCCAACTTGCTGTAAATGCGCTTCGGATCACCAGGGGGCAAGGCCAAGAGTTCATGCCACCATCTCTCTATCGGCGTAATGGAGAGTCCCCACAGGATGTTCGTCTTGGTAAAATCGTGTATCAGACCGTGGACCGGTTCGTCGCACACCGGAATATCGCACTTGTAGCAGGGATAACCGTCGTGTTGAGGCCCATCGGTCACTAGGTGAAAGCCGTCTTTGCGGCTTGTCATGCGCTGGGGTTTATTATCCTTGTCTAAGTTGGCCACTATTGCTCCGTTGCGGTCCTTTATCATCGCGTGTCCAAGTCTCCAGTCAGCTTGCCCCCTGTAGCTTGGCCCGCATCCTGACCTGCTCTCGTTTCTCCCACCGCCATTCCACGTGACGTACGTGGTGCTGTGGTCATTTATCAACTCCAATCCCGCATGGTTTGCACCAACCAGGCGCGATACCAGACCTCCATTCGTTACCCACAACGTGGCTTTGCGTGTCATCGAAGGTTCTCCTTTGGTTTAGCCGCCGATCAGCACCGTCATGCAGCCGAGCGTGATCACGCCGCCGTGGCTCGTGCTGTCGCCCATCCTTGCCGCCGGCAGGCCGCCCACCATCACCGTGGCGCTTCCCTTGATTACCGTGCAGGGTGGGCCGACGCAGATCCCCATCGTGCCCACCTGGGCCGCCGGCATGCCACCGATCAGCACCGTGAATGCCGCTGGCGCGGCCAACACGCCGCCGACGTGCG
>JBIIFB010000026.1:0-26932 GCA_044237545.1 Pirellulales bacterium | reverse complement strand
ACGCTCCGGCAGTGAAGCGCCACAACACGCCATGGCGAAAAAGCCACCGCGACGAGACTTCTGCCGTCCCGGCGGTGCGGCCTCAAGCGGCTTGTTGAGAGAGGCTCGGCAATTCACGGACAAGTTACAAACTTGCCGCCACGGGGAGAGAGGGCGGAGCGGAATCAGATCCGCACACGTCGGCCCTCGGACTGACTGACAGCGGCGCACTGCACGATCTGCAGCGCCTTGAGCGTGTCGTCGAGGCCGCTCACTGCCCGCACGAGGCTCGTGACCTTGCGGTGGAACTGGAGCAGCATGTGCTCGCCCACGGGCCGCTCGCTCTCGAGCGATTCCTGGTGGCGCCCCATCGCATCAAACCAGACAAGGCTCGTCGGCAGGTCGATGAACGCGATGCCCTTCTCACAGGCCACCTGCAGGGCGGCGGGCGGCCGAAACCCCACCGCCTCGTCCCATTGTTGTTGCATGTAGTAGCCGCAACTGATCTGCGCAAGCGGTCCGTTTCCAGACGGCAACCGTTCGTTTTCGGAGTCCCCGTCAGCAGCGGGCTCCCGGGACGTGAAGTCGAGGCTCATCATCTGGTAGTCGTCGGGCTCCGCGCCGGGCGTCTCGGCATGCCTGACCGACACCACGCTCGTCGGCTCCGCCCCCGCGACGTAGCGGCACCAGTCGACGAGTTCCATCAGGTCGCGGGCCTCGCTGACCCGATCCCGGGTCGGGGGAGTCGCGATGGCGCCCGACTGGACCACGCGGCGATGGCAGAAGAGCAACCGCGGCGGGCCAAGACGTGTGGCAATCAATTCCTTGAGCCGTACCGTGGCCGGAGCATGCCGCCGCGGCAGCTCGGCCATGAAGGCGATACCGGACTCCTCGACCCGCTGCCGCAACAGCGTCGCCTCCGCTGACGAAAATGGCAGCGAAATCGCCGAGTAGACAGCCTTGCCGTGGTCACAGGCCGCGAGAATCGGCGTCGCGCCGTACCACTGATCGGCAAAGTAGAGAATCGCATCGACGTCGTCTCGTGCCGCCAACGCCCGAAACCCGTCCACTGGAACCGCATTCAGTTCCGCTGCCGCACGCTTTGCCAGGTGGGCAACCTGTTCACAGATACCCCGGACTTCGAACCGGTCAGCCAGCGCACGCAACGCCGGGAGATGGCGATTCTCCCATTGGCTCCCAAGACCGACGATGCCGACCCGCAGCCTCATGAAGGCTTCTCCGCCGCCGGGCGTCTGGCCGCTCCAACGGCCACCACCCCAGCGTCACTGCCAGTGGGATCGTCGCCTTGTTTTTCGGTAGCCAGTTTTTCGGTAGCCAGCTCTTCGGCAGCCAGCATCTCCCGTTGTCGTGCCAACCCCTTGTCGGAGATGTCTTTGCGGCACCAGGCCCCGAGCCAGCGGATTTCCTTGACGGCCGAATAGGCCTGCAGCTTGGCCCGCGCCAGCGTGGGGCCCACGGCCGTCACCGCCAGCACCCGGCCGCCGTCGCTGTGCACGCCACCGTCGCCACGGCGCGTGGCGGCATGAAACACACTGACGTCGGGCACGCGGTCCGCTGCTTCGAGCCCACGGATGGCACGCCCTTTTTCAACAGACCCCGGGTATCCCTCCGATGCCATGACGACGGTCACGCTCGACCCTTCCCGCCACCGCGGTGGCTCCACCGATTCAAGGCGGCGGTCGACTGCCGCATCGAGGAGGTCGAGCAGGCTCGACTCCAACCGGATCATCAATGCCTCGCACTCGGGATCGCCGAAGCGGGCATTGAATTCCAGCACCTTTGGCCCCTGCGCCGTGAGCATCAAGCCCGCATAGAGCACCCCGTGAAAGGGCACCTTCGCCCGCCGCATCGCATGGGCGGTCGGCACGAGGATTCGCGCCTCGATGTCCGCGAGCATGTCGGCATCGACGAACGGGGTGGGGCAGTATGCCCCCATGCCACCGGTATTTGGCCCGGTGTCGCCGTCGTGGGCGGCCTTGTGATCTTGAAGCGGCGGGAGGGTGACGATCGTCCGGCCGTCGGTGATGGCCATGACGCTCACCTCGACTCCATCGAGCCGCTCCTCGATCAGGATGCCTTTCGCCGCTGCGGCAAACTGCTCATCGCCTGCGAGGCTGTCGAGCGCGGCGAGGGCCGCGGCCCGATCCTCGCAGACGAACACGCCCTTGCCAGCCGCCAGTCCGTCGGCCTTCACGACCACCGGCATGTCTTCACGGGCCTGGAGGTAATCGCGGGCCCTGGCCACTCCACGAAACTCACGGAACATCGCGGTCGGCACGTCGCCGCGGTGCATGATCTGCTTGCAGAAGAGCTTGCTCCCCTCGAGCTGTGCCGCCTTCGCTGTCGGGCCAAAGATTCGTAGACCCGCAGCCGTGAACGCATCGACTATTCCGGCGACGAGCGGGGCTTCCGGACCGACCACTGTGAGATCGACTCCTCTGGCCTGAGCCAGGGCCACCAGGCCGGGGATGTCGTCGGCGGCAATTGGAATGTTCTCGGCCACGGCCGCAGTGCCGGCATTGCCAGGCGCCACAAGCACCTCGGCCCCATCACGGGCCAGCTTCCAGGCGATGGCATGCTCCCGACCGCCGGCACCAACCACCAGAACACGACGCGACGTCGCTGGATTCGGGCCGCGGGATCGTGTTGGCACGGGGCAATTTCCTTTCGAGGGAGTCCGGTCGTGCGTTGCGTCGGCACGAACAGCTCTGGGTAGCCAGCTGGAAACCTGTGGTGGGACGAAACCTGCGACGAAAGCGGGGGGAGCAGGGGCAGGAAAACCGGCTCGGTGACCGGAGACTCGTCACGCCCGAGGCTTGGTGCCTGTGGATTGTGACGGGATGGGTCGACAGCGTTCAAGCGGGATGGTGTCTTTCGGCCAGCATGTCGTGCAGTTGCCGCGGGATCCCCCCTTGCGGATACCGCAGCTTTTCGCGGGTAAAATCGAGGAAGCCCAGGCAATCGACGTTGACAGCAAACCGGGCAGCGATACAGTTTAAGATGAACTTTGTGAAAAACTTCACGAACTCTACCAATCGCGGTCGAAACCAGCTTTTTGTTCGGATTTTGGCGTCCAGTCGGGCTCATTTTCACGCCCACGGTCGGCTCCTCCCGAACATACCTGAGACGATCCGTTTGGGGATCTGAACAAGCTGAATCTGGCTAGGACCTTTGCCGAGGCCTTTCGATGGCTGAGAAAAAGAAAATGTCGGTGGCGGAAATTCTTGCGGCCGCCCGCGCCAAGAGCAGCGGTGCAGGACCGACGGAATCTGTTCAGGAGGAAGTCGTTGCTGAACCGGCAGATTCAGCAGTGACGGCATCCGCTGCAGACGAAAAGCAACCTGGAACGCGGGTCAAGCCTGCCGCAAAACCGGCTGCCGCATCTGCAACGAGTGGCGGACGCCCGAGCGTGGCGGACATTCTGGCAGCGGCCCGTGCAAAAAAGGGAGCGGCTGGAGAACCGGGGGCCGACGGAACACCGACCGCCGAAAAATCGGTTCAAAAATCGACGCTCGCCAAACCCGGAGTCGCCAAGCCTGGACAGGCTGCTGCGGAAAAGCCGTCGGCCAAACCTTCTGTGGCTGGCAAACAAACTGGCAAGCCAACTGCGGGTGCCGCGTCGGCAACAGCCTCTGCCGCACAAACCGGCGTGCAGCGTGACACCGCCAGCATCCTCGCTGCGGCCCGCGGCGGCGCGAAGCCGGGCCCCGTGAGCAAGGCCGACGCATCGCCGGCGGTCACGGCTCGGATGCAGGCCGCCGCAACAAAGCCCAAGCCGGCCGCACCAGCCGTAGAAAAGCCCGCCGCTGTCCGGGTCGCGCCGGCGATGCCGCCCCGGCCTGCCAAGCCTGCGGGCAAGAAAGACACCGAAGAAGATCGTCGCAGCTTTCTCCAGATCGCGATGGGGAGCTTCATGGCCGTGGGCTTCACAGCTCTTTCGGTGACGGGCGGACTGTTTACGCTCGGCCTGGCCCGATTCATGTTTCCCAATGTGCTCGCCGAACCGCCCAGCCGCTTCAAAGTGGGCTTCAGGGAAGGCTTCCCTGCCGGAAAAGTAGAGACGAAATTTGTTCCACAATACGGCGTCTGGGTGGTGAACAGCGAGTTCGGTGGGCAGCAGCAGATCTATGCCCTGAAGACGGTCTGCACCCACCTCGGTTGCACCCCCAACTGGCTTGAGGCTGAACAGAAGTTCAAATGCCCCTGCCATGGAAGTGGCTTTTATAAGGACGGGGTCAACTTCGAGGGTCCGGCCCCGCGGCCGCTGGAACGGTATGCGATCCGCATTTCCGACGACGGCCAACTGGAAATCGACAAGAGCAAGGCATTCCAGGAAGAACTGGGCCAATGGGCCGATCCCGATTCCTACGTCAACGTCTAATATTCTCTTGTCGATTGCTGATCACAGTCTGTCACGAACACATCACGAGTTGGGCAACGCGAGAACGGGAAACTAGCCCTCGGAAACCTAGCCCCCGGAAAACTGATTCTTATGGCCATCGGCGAAACAATCCGTAATTCTCAGATCTGGAAGAGCATCTTCCGCCATCCGATGCCGCTCGACAGGCGGAATCGAATCGTGGTGATGCTCACCAATTTCTTTCTGCATCTACACCCGGTGTCGATCAAAAAACAAGGCATCGCCCTGTCGTTCACATGGTGCATGGGCGGGGTGACGTTTTTCCTGTTTCTTGTGGAAACCGTGACCGGCGTGTTGCTGATGTTCTATTACCGCCCCACGCTGGAGTGGGCCTACAACGACATCCTCGCGCTCCGCGACGTTACAAGTCTTGGCATTCTTCGGGAATTGCATCGCTGGGGAGCGCATGCCATGGTGATCACCACCTGGTTGCACATGTATCGCGTGTTTCTCACGGGTAGCTACAAGCCGCCACGCGAATTCAACTGGGTGATCGGCGTGATCCTCCTCCTGCTCACGCTGCTGCTTTCGTTTACGGGCTATCTCCTGCCGTGGGACCAACTCGCCATCTGGGCGATCACGGTCGGCTCCAACATGGCCCGTGCCACCCCGATCCTTGGCTACGAAGGTCCCGGACAGCAGCTGCTGACGATCGGCGGCATCGACATGATCACCGACGGCTCCGACGCCCGGTTTGGACTGCTCGGTGCCCGGTTTGTCGGAGAAGAAACACTCAATCGATTCTACGTGCTGCATTGCATCGCCATTCCTCTGGCGACCTCATTGCTGTTGGCAATCCATTTCTGGCGTGTGCGAAAGGACGGCGGCATCAGCGGCCCGCTGTAACTCAAACTCCATGCACTCAAACGGTTTTTTCCTCAAGGACGTTGCCGGCTTTTTAGGTGGCTACTACACGTTCATCGCCCTGATGAACGGCGTGGCGGCGCTCATTCTCTGGCGGCGGAAAAACCAGCTCGGCTGGGCAATCGTCTGGTCAGCAGTCGCGGGCATTTCGATGGTTCTCGCGAGCCTGGCCCTCTCCGGCTCGGCAGCGCTGGTGCCATCGCTGCCCCTTGAGGTCCGCACGCTGGTCAATAGGCTGTCGGGGCCTGTCTTTTACACGTTGGGCACCACGGCACTGTTCACGGCGCTGTTCGTCTTTCGGAAGTTTTTCGTGCAGCCAATGGTGGCCTGGTCGTTGCTCAATGTGCTGCTCCTGCTGATGGGCCTGTCGATGGCCGACGAAAACTTCGCCGCCATCGTCATGAAGGCCGACAACGTGCCGATCGTGGGCCTCGTCTTTCTCCTCGCCTTCTTCACATGGCTCGCCACCAGCAAGGCTGTTGTGAACGACGAACGCATCAGGCAGGGACTTCCGCCCCTTGAGAAGCTCGATGACGAAAAGGTGCTCGTCTGGCCCGATCTGGTCTACACCGAGCTGATCGCGATGGTTGCCGTCTCCGCATTCCTGCTCGTGTGGGCCATTTTCCTGCAGGCTCCGCTCGAAGAGCCTGCCTCGAGCGTCAAGACCCCCAATCCTTCGAAGGCTCCTTGGTATTTCCTCGGTCTCCAGGAGATGCTCGTCTACTTCGATCCTTGGTATGCGGGTGTTGTCCTGCCCAGCCTGGTCGTCTTCGGCCTGATGGCGATGCCCTACCTCGACTTCAACAAAAAGGGCAACGGCTACTACTCGATCGAGGAACGGAAATTCAGCTATCTCGTCTACCAATTCGGGTTTTTTGAACTCTGGATCACCCTGATCATTCTTGGCACGTTCCTGCGTGGTCCCAACTGGAACTTCTTCGGGCCGTTCGAGTATTGGACCCCCTATAAGGTCGAGGTGCTCAACAACGTCGACCTTCCGCAGATGTTCTGGGTTAATCTGCTCGATCGGCCACTGCCACGAGCGCCGCAGGGTGCGGGCGTGCTCACGCAGGTGGGCACGATTCTTTTGCGCGAGGCTCCTGGTCTTGTGTTGCTCGGCGCGTACCTCGTTGTGCTGCCACCCCTTCTGGCCGTAACCGTCTTCCGCAAATTCTTCGCCCAGATGGGATTTGTCCGCTACATGATCATGGCCAACCTGATGCTGCTCATGCTCACGTTACCGCTCAAGATGATTCTGCGGTGGACCCTCAATCTGAAGTACATCGTCAGCATTCCTGAATTCTCCCTGAACTTCTAGCGGCCTGCCTTTCCTTTCGCCCCGACCTCACATTCTGGGCCAACAACACATGCCCGCAACAGAACAAACCTGGCGCAATCTCAAAATTCTGCACTTCTTCTTCTGCTGTCCACGGTCCTGATGCTGGTCAGCGACCACAACCGGCCGTGGAAAAAGTATCAGCGGGAGTTTCGTGCTCTTGAGACATGGTCGGCGGCCGCGCGGATCGACGAACAGGACTCGCAGTCTTTCGGGGAGAAGTCGAAGGAGCTTGAAGCGGCCTTGTCGGAGGCCCGGCATGCGCCACTCGATCCAGCGCTCACCCAGGCCTTCCTCACACAGGTTCGCACCGTGCCTGTCGACAAAGAGGCCGCTGATCGTGCACAGCTCGACGTCGATCAACTGACGAGTCAGGCTGACTCTGCGGAGCGGCTGGTGCTCCGCGGGGACCTGCTTGCCCGCCTGCGTGACATTGTCCAGCGGGCCAAGTTTCGCGAGGACCTGGCGGCCGGACAGCTCAAGCTCCGCAAGGCGGAACTCGACAAAAACCGTGCCGACTACGAGCTCGCGGTCGCCGAGGAGGCATCCAAGGAGAAGATGGCCTCGCTGCTTGGTCTCGCCGATGCGAAGCGGGCGGAGGTCGCCACGGCCACGCTCGACTTCCAAACCGCGAACACGCATCGCAAGGCGCTTGACGCCACGCTGAAAAGTATCACCGCCCCGGAGGATACCGCCGCGAAGAGCCTCGCCGACCACCGCATCAAGCTGAATCAACTCGCCAAAACGCTCAAGGACAGGGCTCCGAACGCTGGCAAGAGTCTGCTCGAACTTCCGGTGCTCGATGCCTTCAACGGACCGCTTCGAATCGACCAAATCTGGCTGCCACAACTGACGCTCAACAACAACTTCCGTGACGTGGCCAGATTCGACCGCTGCATCACATGCCACAAGGGAATGGATAAGTCCGTCGCCGGCGCCCCCACCGAACCCGCATACCGGCAGACTGAAACGGTTGCCCTCTCGCTCGAAACCCCCGCCAAGGCTCCCGAATCGCTCGCTGTTGTCGGTGATGGGAATCAACAACTTGAAGCTCTCTACGGCTTCCATCTCGCTCCCCGTGGCCTCTTTCAGGAAGAAGATCCGACGGTCAGCGTGGTGCTGCCAGAGTCGCCTGCCGCGGCTGCGGGCCTGTTGGTCGGCGACGTGATCGCCGATATTGGTGGTCGCAAGGCCCTGGGTAGGGCGGTTGCCACGACCGGGCTTCTGGAGACGGCCCCGTGGGGCAAGCCTCTGCAACTCACGGTGACCCGTGGTGTTCCGCAGCCTTATTCCACCCATCCACGGCTGGATCTCTTCGTCGGATCAACGAGCCCGCATCCGATGCAGACCTTTGGCTGCACCGTCTGCCACCAAGGGCAGGGGAGTGCCACGAGCTTTCAGTGGTCTTCGCATGCGGCCAACACACCCAAGCAGGGGCATGAATGGCATGTCAAACATGGCTTTTCAAACAACCACCATTGGATCTACCCGATGCTGCCGCAGCGGTTCGAGGAATCGAGCTGCCTGAAGTGCCATCACCAGGTTGTCGATCTGGAGCCCAGCGAGCGTTTCCCGGAGCCGCCCGCTCCGAAACTTGTCGAGGGTTATCACCTCGTTCGGCAGTATGGCTGCTATGGCTGTCACGAAATCAATGGATGGGCGGGCGTTGACAAGCGAATCGGTCCGGACATGCGTCTGGCGCCCAACTACCATGAAGTCGCTGAGGCGCTGTCCTCAGACTCTGGGCTGGCCGCTCTTGGTCCAACCGTCGGTCGTTGGGTGGACGACGTCCGTTCGAGTCCCGACGGCCGACAGTCACGGGAACGGCTGCGTGAAACAATCGAGCGGGATGCCGCGGCCGCCGAGGGGGCCAAACTGTCGCCCCGCAGCCATCAACTCGCCTCGCTGCTCAAGGACCCCGAAACTCCCGGCACGCTGCCCAAGGTCGGTCCCTCCCTGCGTCACGTCTCCAGCAAGGTGGGATTCGACTGGCTCTACGCCTGGCTGCGAAACCCTCAGGACTTCCGGCCTTCGACAAAGATGCCGCGTTTCTTCGGGCTTTGGGAGCACCTTGAGGGGAAGGGGTTGGAGGAGTCGATGCGGTACGAACCGCTGGAAATCCGTTCGATGATTTCCTATCTGCAAGGCTCCAGCCAGCCGTTCGACTACGTTGAGGCGTACGCTGGAATTACGGCCCCTCCCGATCTCGAGCGGGGCAAGAAAGTCGTGCAGGTCCGGGGCTGCCTCGCCTGCCACCAGCATGCTGATTTCCCTGACGCGACGAGCACCTATGGCCCGAACCTCTCACGCATTGGAGCCAAGGTCGCATCGAATCCTCGCGGGGCAGCATGGCTCTACAGCTGGCTCCGTGAGCCGGCCCGCTACCACCCCCGCACGCTGATGCCGAATGTGCTGCTCGAACCGGTCACGCTTCCCGACGGCAGGGTGAGCGATCCGGCGTCGGACGCAACGGCCTATCTGCTGCGTTCAACCGAGGACTGGAAGGCAACGGAGATTCCCGCTGCCGATTCGCTCACCGACGAGGAGCGTAAGTCTCTCGACGAACTGGCGCTGATGTACCTGAAAGACCGCTTTCCAACCGCGCGGGCTCAGGAAGTGCTGGCGAACGGTCTTGGACCGGATCAAAAGCGGCTCCAGGGCGATGAACAAATGCTGCTGGGCATGACGGCCACTGACAGGGAAGCCACGTTGCTCCATTACGTTGGCAAGAAAACGCTCTCCAAACTGGCGTGTGCCTCCTGCCACGACATCCCCGGTTTCGAGGACTCGAAGGCTGCAGGTGCGGCGCTCGCCGACTGGGGTCGCAAGGAGTCCTCCAAGATCGCGTTTGAGCAGGTCTCCCACTTCGTGATGCACCAACTTGCGGAAACTCACGGCCATGCCGAAGGGCATGGAAAAGACCATGGCGGCAGCCATCACTCGGGCATGGGCCATGCATCCGAGCCCAGACCTGCCTCCAACCCGAGTTCTGGCCCCACATCCGAACCTCGTTACCCCGCTCAACGAGACGAACCGCTGGCGCCGGATCTGGCCTATGCCACCAACGCCCAAAGCCATGTGTCGCCAGAGTCCGTCGATCCCTCGACTGGCTTCTTTCTGGAAAAACTGCTCGCTCACGAACGCGAGGGCTTTCTTTGGCAGAAGCTCCGCGCCCCGCGGAGCTATGACTACAAAAAAGCAGAAAACAAGAGCTACAACGAGCGGTATCGCATGCCGAAATTCCCATTCAACGACGAGCAGCGGGAGGCCGTGATGACCTTTGTGCTCGGGCTCGTCGCGGAACCTCCGGCACCGCAGTTTGTGTACCAGCCTTCGCCTCGTGAAGAAGCCCGCCTGGCTGGCCTCAAGGTTGCCGAGCAATACAACTGCGGCGGGTGTCACAACCTGCAGATGGACCGCTGGGACGTTCGCTACAAGCCAGGGTCATTGGGCGAAGCCCCGGCGATTGCTGACTATCCGTTCCTGTCGCCCCACTTCACCGAACAGGACATCGCCAAGTCGCTCGTGACCGATCGTCAGGGCCGACGCCATGTGTCGCTCCGCGGAATGCCTCTGCTTGATCCCGTGACCGGCAAGACGCAAATGGTGGATGAGGACGGTATACCGATCGAAGAGGGCGACACCGAGGCCTTGCCTCACCAGCCGGTCATGCTCTGGCGGGACACCCTGGTCGACGGAGAGCCACGGCTCGTGGGCAGTCAAAACGTCAGCGTGCCAGCCGACGCGCTTGCTGCCGGAAAACACTATCCGGCCCGGGGCGGCGATCTGGCCCGCTTGCTGTTCCCTGTTGTGATTGCCGACGAAAAGCAGATCAATCCAAACGTCAAGCCAGACGACGCCTGGGGTTGGCTGCCTCCGCCCCTCGTGGGTGAGGGGCAGAAGGTGCAGTCTGGCTGGTTGCACAAGTTCCTGCTCAATCCGCAGACCATCCGGCCGTCTGCAGTGCTGCGGATGCCGAAATTCAACTTCCAGTCGTCGGAGGCGGCAGCGCTTGTCAACTACTTCGCCGCAGTCGACGGGGCTGACTATCCGTATGTCTACGATCCGCGACTCGATGAGAGCTCGCTAGCGGCCGTTGAGCAGGGGCATCCAGGCCACCTCGACGGAGCCATGAAAATCATCACCAACAACAACTATTGCGTGAAGTGCCACCTTGTGGGCAGCTACTCACCCCCCGGAAATCCGAAGGCGCTCGCCCCGCAACTGGAGCGGGCCCACGAACGACTGCGGCCCGAGTATGTCCACAACTGGATCGCCAATCCAAAGCGATACCTTCCCTACACCGGGATGCCGGTCAACATCCCCTACGACAAGCCGGTCAGTCAGGATCTGTATGCGGGCTCGAGCGAGCAGCAGGTCGACGCCCTGACCGATCTCCTCATGCACTTCGACACGTTTGCGAAGCAAAACCTGTCGCTTGAGTCCTACCTGCGGCCTCAACCCGTCAAACCGACGGACCAGTCGGCCGCCCCGCCAACCCCGCCGCCGGCCGGCCAACGCTCCGTACCCCTGGAATCTGCTCAGCCAGCGGAGAAAATATCCTCCCTGAGGCCCGGAGTGGCGCTAAACTAAGGCATGGTTTGAAGACGGTCTTACACACTTCGTACTCGCGTTCTTCTGAAATCTGCTCATCAGCCTTCCCGTCAGAAATCCCTGCCGCTTTCGGAGATATCGATGCCCATCATGACAACATTGACAACCATGACACCTCCAGCCCGTGATGCCGTCAGCCGCAATCTGACCCCTGTTCTCAATCTGACTTCTGTTCTGCCGGCGATCCTGATCGCATGCAGCCTTGCTACCGGAGTTGCCAGGGCAGACGAGTGGGGAACGATTAAGGGTCGTTTTCTCTTTGGTGGCGATGCCCCCACGGCCGCAGAAATCAAGGCCGACAAAGACGTTGAGGTCTGTGGCAAGCACAAGCTCGTCAGCGAGGAACTGGCTGTGGGTGCCGACAAGGGCGTGGCCAATGTCGTTGTGTTTGTCCGCGACAAGGGGGTGAAGGTTCATCCGGATGCTGCGGCCGAGGCCAAGGCGGCGAAGATCGTTCTCGACAATAAGGATTGTCGTTTTTCGCCCCACGTGGTCGTCGTCCACACCGGCCAGCCGCTGATCATCAAGAACTCCGATTCGGTAGGGCACAACAGCAATGTGGCCACGCTCAAGAATCCGCCATCAAACAGCCTGATCCCCGCCGGAGGAGAATCGAGTATTCCATTTGCCAGTGAAGAGGCGATCCCCGCGCAGGTCACCTGCAACATCCATCCGTGGATGAAGGCCTGGGTGGTCATTCGAGGCAATCCCTATGCGACCGTCTCGGCGGCAGACGGTTCTTTCGAGATCAAAAACGTGCCCGCCGGTGAGGTCGAACTGCAACTGTGGCATGAGAAGGCCGGTTACATCGGCGAGGTGACTGTCGGCGGCAAGAGCGAGAAGATTGCCAAGGGGCGGAAGAAGGTGAAGGTTGAGACGGCCGGCACCAACCTTGGCGACATGGTTTTAGCTCCCGGCATTTTTCAAAAGTGACCCTCCATGCATACGACTTTTGCATTGGTTTTTCGTGGTGGATTCCGGGCCTCTAGACTTTCGATCTACAGCCGCCGGTTCTACGGTCTTCTCGCGTGCGGGCTTTTGTCCTGCGGAGGCTGCAGTGCCCCCCGCGTGCCCACTCCGGGAGCCGATACCGAAGCGGCCGGCCGCCTGCGCGGCACGCTGGTCTCAGCGAGCGGTCCGGCCGCGGCGATCGCCGAGACTGCGACCGGTAGCGGGTGGGGCACACTCAAGGGCAGATTCACATTCGCCGGTCTGCCTGGCCAGCCCAAGCCGCTGGTGGTCGATAAGGACACCGAAGTCTGTGCGATGGGCGGCATGAAACTGTTGGATCGCTCTCTGCTCGTCGATCCCTCGAGCAAAAGCGTCGCCAACGTCGTCGTCTTTGCGAGAAAAACCAGCCGCGTAAAGTCTCCAGTGCCAAACGCTCCGCTTCTGTTTGATCAGAAGAACTGTGAGTTTCTGACGCCCGTGTTTGCTGCCCGGGTTGGCCAACCGATCGATGTGCACAACAGCGACCCCATCGGGCACAACACCAATATCGCCGGCTCCAGTTTCAACCAACTGATCCCAGCCGGGCAGGGAACGGTCTATAAGCCTGACGCCGAGACAGGCATGCCTACGATGGTGACCTGCAACATCCATCCCTGGATGAAGGCCTATGCCGTCTTTCGAAAGGATGGGTATGTCGCGGTGAGCGGTGCCGATGGTTCGTTCACCATTCCCGACCTTCCCGCGGGCGAGCCGATTGAATTCCAGGTGTGGCACGAACGGTCCAGTGGCCCGAATGGGGCCGTTGGCCTCGACAAGCCCGAGCTCAAATGGACACCGAAAGGTCGCTTTCAAATCGTGCTTGAACCCGATCAGATCAAAGACATTGGCACTCTTGAAATTCCGGCGAGCGCCCTCGGCACATGAGAATTCCTCCGGCCTGCGCAGCAGACCACGCCGAGCCATTCGCGTTCCGAACACCATCCAACACCACCCCACCATCTTGATCAACAGGCCGCTTCGATGAACAGGCTTTCTCACGTCGCGTTCTTCCCATTTGCCTGCGTTCTGGCTGTCTGCAGCCTGCTCTCTGCCGGGTGCGGCAAGACACCGCCGGCGTACTACCGGCCCAACATGGTCGAAGCCACCAAGCAACGACTCACTCCAGACCAGGAACGGCAGGTTGCGACCGTTCTTCTGGCCATGTTCGGAACTCCCGATGAACCGGTAGCGCTCGCCGAAACCGGTCTCGACGAGGCCAAGCTTCGACTCGCCAGCGGGCCGGTGCGGAGCGACATCGTGGGCCGCAAAAACGGTCTCTACCGTGAGCATTGCGCCCACTGTCATGGGATTACCGGTGATGGACTCGGCCCGACCGCTGCGTTTCTGAATCCCTACCCCCGCGACTACCGGCCGGGCATCTTCAAGTTCAAAAGCACCGAACGGGCCGACAAACCGACCCACGCCGATATGCTGCGAATCCTCCGCAACGGCATCGCGGGCACGTCGATGCCGTCATTCGCGCTCCTGAGCCCCACCCAGATCGACGCACTTGCGGAATATGTCAAGTATCTGAGCATCCGCGGCGAAACGGAACTTTCGTTGATGCGGGCCTTCTTCGAACTCGATGACGAGGCAAAGGGAGTGCTCCCTGAGACACGGGAGTTTCTGGTGGATGAGACCCTCACGCCCATTGCAGAGAAATGGAAGACAGCCCCGCAGGCAACGATCGTGGTGCCCGACATGCCCGCTGACATCGACATGGCGGCCTCGATCGCCAAAGGGCGGGAACTCTTCTACGGCGACAAGGCCAACTGCGTGAAGTGTCATGGCGTGACGGGCCTGGGAGATGGCCAGGCAAACGACTACGACGACTGGAACAAGGCCATCGTTGAGATCAACAAGGAAATCAAGGGCGGACTGGCAAAGACCGGTGAAGCATCGACCTCCGGCATGTCCGCTGAGGAGGCCGCCGAACACCGCCAGCAACTGGCGTGGTTGGGGAAATTTTCAAACGTGATCGATGGTGACGCGCTGCGGCCCCGAACGATTCCGCCCCGGAATCTGCGGACGGGCATTTACCGCGGCGGCCGTCGCCCTCTCGACCTCTATTACCGCATCCATGCCGGCATCAACGGGGCACCGATGCCCGCGGCCAAGGGCACGGTGCCGCCGGAAGAAATCTGGCACATCGTGAACTACATCCGCTCGCTTCCCTACGACTTCGACGGTGAACTTGGCGCCGACCGACCGATGGTGGCGAGAGATCGTTTCTGAGCAATACTTGAAACCGGCCACCGACTCCCGGCCAGTGAACCCCGAACCAGTCTCGCCGTCCGGAAATCACAGAAAGTAGCAGTGCAATGGGCAGCCGTCTTGGTGGCATCTTCTGGAGCCTGATCTTCCTGGCAGTGCCTGTGCTGGGTGTGGCAACGTTTGCGATCGCCCCGGCCTACAACATCTGGCTTCCGAAAGATGTCTCCGAACACGGAGCGTCAATTGACAGCCTGTTCATGTTCATTCTGGCACTCACAGGCGTGGTGTTTATCGCCACGGAAGGACTGCTCTTCTGGTTTATCTGGAAGTACGACGCTTCCAAGGCGAAGGGCCCGGCCACCTACATTCACGGCAGCCACACTCTGGAGGTGGTCTGGACGATCATCCCGGCGGCCACACTGCTGTTTCTCGCCATCTACCAAATGAATACCTGGGCTGACGTGAAAATGAGGCGACCGGCAATGGCGCCGACGGTCGAGGTGGTTGCCCGCCAGTTCGAGTGGAGGCTGAGGTATCCCGGCCGCGATGGCATGCTTGGGACGCGAGATGACCTCTTCCTGACCAACGACCTCCACCTGCCAGTAGACGAAGACATCCTCATCCAACTGAAAAGTATGGATGTGCTGCACAGCTTTTTCCTCCCGAACTTCCGAATCAAGCAGGATGCGGTTCCGGGCATGAAAATCCCCGTCTGGTTCAAGGCGAAAGAGACCGGTCAGTTTGACATCGTATGTGCCGAACTCTGCGGCTGGGGCCATTACAAGATGAAGGGTAGGGTGACCATCGAATCCCGCGAGGACTTCGATCGTTGGCTCGATGCAACCTATGCCCGACAGGAAGCCACTCAACCGGCGCCTGAAGATACAGTCGCCTCCGCGGCCGACTGAGTTTTCTGACGCCCCGCATCTTCCCCATACAGTTCTCCACGCACACTTTTTCCCCCGTACATTCAAGTCCCCATCCGACAGTTTTCTGGAGAGAGTCTCATGAGCAGCATCGCCACAGCGTCCACGCTCTCGCACGGCAGCGTCACGAGCCTGCCCCCCGCTCGCAAGCCGAGGCCTGTGTCTGAGTTTCTCTCCACCTACGTCTTCTCCAAAGACCACAAGGTGATCGGGCTGCAATTCCTCTTTTCAACGCTGCTGTGGTTCCTGATCGGTGGATTACTGGCGCTGGCCGTTCGCTGGCAGGTCGCCTGGCCATGGTCTGATGTGCCGGTGCTCGGCAAATTGTTCGCCCAGCAGGGCGGACAGATGGCGCCGGAGTTCTACACGATGCTCTTCACCATGCATGCCACGGTGATGATCTTCCTCGTCATCATTCCAATTCTTGCCGGTGCCTTTGGCAACTTCTTGATTCCGCTCATGATCGGCGCCGACGACATGGCGTTCCCGACGCTCAACATGCTCTCCTACTGGTTCATGTGGCCTGCGTTCTTCGCCTTCGGCGCGAGCTTCTTCGTCGAAGGGGGTGCGGCTTCGGGTGGTTGGACGAGCTACCCGCCTCTCTCGACAAACGTCGCCTCGTCGCCTGGAGCCGGATGGGGCCAGACGCTCTGGCTGCTGGGACTGACGATGGTCGGTGTGTCGAGCATGCTCGGGAGCGTCAACTACATGACAACCATCATCCTGATGCGGGCTCCCGGCATGACGATGTTTCGCCTGCCGATGACGATCTGGGCGATGTTCATCACGGCCATTCTGCAAGCCTTCGCCCTTCCTGTGCTGACGGCTGCCGGCTTCATGCAACTCTCCGACCGCACCCTCGGTACGGGCTTTTTCTCCCCTGAGGGAAACATCGTGAACAATGCCGTTGCGGGAGCCGGTGGCGGACAACCGCTGCTCTGGCAGCATCTCTTCTGGTTCTACAGCCACCCAGCCGTCTACATCATGATTCTCCCTGCAATGGGCATGGTGTCGGACATCCTGACCACGTTTGCGAGAAAGCCACTGTTCGGGTATCGGCCGATGGTCTACTCGACCGCCGGAATCGCCGGCCTGGGCTTCATCGTCTGGGGCCATCACATGTTCATGTCCGGCATGAACCCGGCTCTCGGCGTGACGTTCATGGTGTCGACGATGATGATCGCCCTCCCCAGCGCCGTGAAGACCTTCAACTGGCTTGGCACCGTCTGGGGCGGTCGGATCCAGTTCACAACGTCGATGCTCTTCGCGCTCTCGTTTGTTTCGATGTTTATCATCGGCGGCCTGTCAGGCATCTTCATGGCAGCGACACCGGTCGACATCTTCATTCACGACACCTACTTCATCGTGGCTCATTTTCACTATGTGCTCTTTGCGGGCACGGCGATGGGCGTGTGGGCAGCGATCTACTTCTGGTTTCCGAAGATGTTTGGCAGGACGATGAACGAGTTTTGGGGCAAGGTCCACTTCTTCCTGACCTTCATCTTCCTGAACGGCACGTTTTTCACGATGCACATCCTCGGCGCCGTCGGCTTTCCCCGCCGCCTGGCCGATGCCTACCACTACGAGACGTTCCACCACCTGCAACCGCTCAACGCCTTCATGACATGGTGCGCCATTGGCATGGTCGCGTCGCAGGCGATTTTCGCGGCAAACTTCTTCTGGAGCATGTTTTTTGGCCCCATTGCCGGCCGGAATCCATGGAACAGCAACACGCTTGAATGGACCGCGCCGAGCCCCCCCGGCCACGGCAATTTTGATTTCCAGCCCGTGGTGCATCGGGGTCCCTACGAATATTCCGTGCCCGGTGTCGGGAAGGATCATCTCATGCAGACCGATCCTCCTAATGCCTTGGCAACCGCGGCCGCTGCAGCCGCACATTAACTCAATAATGAGGCAGTCGGCACACATATCGTCACCAACATCTCAAGCATGAAAAGCCTGACAAGCCCGACAAGCCGCTCCCTCAACTGGCCGCACGCCGTTGCATCCCTTCTCGTGGCTGTTACGGCCGTGCTCCTTTGCTTTGGGGCGCTTGTGACCACGTTCGACGCCGCCATGGCGGTGCCCGACTGGCCGGCGACATACGGCCATAACATGTTTCTGTTTCCTTGGGCGGAATGGTTCTACGGCCCGTGGGACCTGTTCCTCGAGCACGGCCACCGGCTCCTCGGTGCTGCCGTCGGACTGATTTCGCTTGTGCTGGCGGCTGTGGTCTGGCGGAGTCGGCTGAGCCCGGCGGTGCGGGCCCTGGCCGCAGCCGCGGTCCTTCTGGTCGTGGTGCAAGGAGCCCTCGGCGGCGCCCGCGTGCTGCTCGACGATAAAACGGTGGCCAAGGTTCACGCCTGCACAGGACCGCTTTTCTTCGCCGTTGCCGTTGCGATTGCCACGCTCACAAAAACACGCTCGTCTGGCACATCTGCTGTTGCCGCATCTGGCGATAACGCATCTGGCCACGCAGCGGCTGTTTCACGGGCGGCAACGCGGGCGGCATCGGGGCTCGTCATCGGGAGTTACGTCCAACTCGTGGCTGGCGCACAGCTTCGACACCTCGATGCGGCGATCGATCCCGCGACGTTCCGCTGGCTCGTGGCGTTTCACCTTCTGGGCGCCGCCGCCGTGGCGGCCCTGGCTCTTGCCGCCGTGTGCTATTCACGGTCCAGCAGCGTGTCGGCGGTCCGCATCTGGTCATTGTCGATCGTGCTGCTTGTTGCCTGCCAGATCATGCTGGGATTCGCCGCGTGGGTCGTCAACTGGGGCCTGCCCTCGGATTGGCTCCCCGCGTCGTGGACACTCTCAGATCCCCTCGTGGCCCGTAGCGTCTGGGGAGCGACGGTCGTGACCGGTCATGTGTTCCTCGGCATGATGATTCTTGGTGGCTCGGTGGTGTTGTCGCTTGCAACGGGCGTGCTTCATCCAGGGCGGACGGATCATGCGGGGCGGCCGGATCATGCGGGGCGGCCGGATCATTCGGGGCCGACCGGCAGCTTTTCAGTGGATCGCGGAGGGGACAAGGCATTCGCATGACACCCATGCCCAAGTTCGCCCCCGACTTCCCGCGGCCTTTCCCTCCCGAGTTTGGGGCCGCCGCGTTGCCGATGCCCTCGGGAGACACGCGCGGTCTGGGCCATGCTGCCGAAGGCAGCCTGTTTCGCACTGCCTCGTCGGTAGCTGCCGACATCTCTCGGCTCACCCGGCCCCGGATCGCAATCATGGTACTGGCCACGGTCGTGGCTTCAGCATGGCTGACGGCTGGCAAGGTAATCGGTGGCCCGTCCCTGTTCTGGCTCCTGCTCGGAACAGCCTGCGTCGCAGCCAGTTCGAGCATCGCCAATCAAATCCTCGAGCGGGATGCCGACCGCCTCATGCCCCGGACCGCCCGCCGACCGATTGCGACGGGCCGGATCGGCATACCCGCTGCGATCGCGTTGACGACCTTCCTTGTCATCGTGGGCGGGCTGATCATCACTCTGGCCTCCGGCTGGGAGCCGGCCGCCGCCGCGGTGGCCACCTGGATTCTCTATGTGGTGGTCTACACGCCGATGAAGATGCGGTCGCCGCTCAACACCGCCGTGGGTGCCGTGTCGGGGGCTCTGCCGGTTGCCATCGGCTGGCTCGCCGCCGACGGACCGCAACGGCTGGCCGGCGGAGACGCGGCAGGCTCGCTTGCGGTGGCCGCACTGGCTACTGTTCTCTATCTCTGGCAGTTTCCGCACTTCATGGCGATCGCCTGGCTCTACCGCGGGCAATACGCGGCGGCGGGCATGCGGATGCTGACGGTCGACGATCCCAGCGGCCTGCGGGCGGCAGGGCAGGCCTTGGCTGCCAGCCTGGCGATGGTGCCGGTCAGCCTCGTGTTGGCGGTGCCTTCGGGAAGCATTCGGCTCTTTGTGGCAGCAGCGATCGCCTCGCTCGTTTATGCTATCGCGACCTTCGGTTTTGCCATCCGCCGCGATGACGCCTCCGCCCGCACTCTGCTGTTCACATCCCTCGGCTCCCTCCTGGCACTTCTGACGGCCTCGGTCGTGTTCGGCCTCCCCGCGTGATGCTGTCAATACTCACCCCTTCCGGACGAGACTCCTGAGAACGCCACGATCATGAATGCCTCCGCGATCTCCATTCCGCACGGTCACGATGGCCACGCCCACGACGGCCACGACGGCCACGACGGCCACGACGGCCACGACGGTCATGGTGGTCATGATGGTCATGGTCATCACGGCCCGGTTCTGCAGTACCAGCCCGGCCTTCCTCTGAGCCGCGGCAAACTGATCATGTGGCTGTTTCTTTCCACGGAGATCATGTTTTTCTCTGCTCTCCTGGGCAGCTACGTCGTCCTGAGGTTCGGAGCGGCGGTCTGGCCCAAGCCCCACCACGTTCATCTCAGCGAACCGATCGGGGCCTTCAATACGTTCGTGCTGATCTGCTCGAGCGTCACGATCGTGCTCGCGCTGGAGGCGGCCCGGGCCAACAGAGCCGGTCTTGCCAAACTCTGGATGCTCCTCACGCTCCTGCTGGGCACGCTGTTCCTGGGAGTCAAGGGCTACGAATACCAGGCCAAGTTTGCCCACGGCATCTATCCCCAGGCACCCCATGGCCGCATCTACGAAAAGCCTGATCTCTACTATGGCTCGGCGGTCCGGGCCCGACTCGGTGAGCCGGCCATCATTGACAAGCTCAAGGAACTCGACGATACGCCCGCCGGGCAACTCACCCCCGAACAAGTCGCAGCCCGGGGGCGGCTGCAACAGATCCGCAAGATGGTGGCCAGCCCCGAGCAACAGGCGTTCGATCTGGCTGTGGTGGCCGATCAGGTGATGCCCCTGCCGACGGAGGCTGCGGCTGGAAGTCATGGCGGTGTCGATTCGGGGTCAGGCCATGGTGGCCATTCCAGTGGGCTCAACGACATCTTTCCCTGGCTCCGGCTTCCGGCCGTCATTCCGGGTGGGAACATGTGGGCCAGCACCTACTTCCTGCTCACCGGTTTTCATGCCGTGCACGTGATCGTCGGCCTGATCGTCTTCACGATCCTGCTTGGCTACAAACTCGGCCCCGCACAGGCAGGGAAGATCGAAAACGCCGGACTCTACTGGCATTTTGTCGATCTGGTGTGGATTTTCCTGTTTCCTTTGCTTTATCTCTTCTGAAGGCTGCTGAAGGCTGTTTTGATAATGAGTAACCACGACCCCCACGCTGCCCACTCCCACGGCCCCATCACCCGGCCTGGCGACATGCCCGAGCATGGCCATCACGATCATGCCAAACACGCTGCAGGCCACCCGGCCGACCATGGCGCAGAGCACGGCGGCATCGGCAAGTATCTGCTCGTATTTCTCGCACTCTGTGGCCTGACGACCATGTCGTTTCTGACCTATTCCTCCTACTGGCCGTGGCGGGATGAGCCACACGTTGGCTGGGCCTTCATGATGGCGGTTTCATGCACCAAGGCGATGCTCGTGGTGCTGTTCTTCATGCATGTCTTCTCCGAGGCCAACTGGAAATATGTGCTCACGATCCCGGCTGCCATGATGGCGATTTTTCTTGCCCTCATGCTGGTGCCAGACATCGGCATGCGGAATCGAATGGTCTCTCAGGAACGAGCCCTCCACATGGCCCGTAGCTCTGATGTGCTCCTGATGGAGCAGGCCGCCGAGGCGAAGGTACTCGAAGAACCTGCACAGCATTAGCAACGGTGTTCATCATGCACAGCAGCGTTGAGAAGAGGCCATGCGTTGCCGGGCCGGGTTCTGTGGGACTGCTGATGCCTGTCCCGATGCTGATGCCTGTCTCGATGCTGATGCTGGTTCCAGTTTTGATGCTGGTCCTGATGCTGGGCTGCAGCGGCACGGAGCGGACGGTGGCCCGCGGCACGAGTGCCACCGCCGTACGGACCGCTCCTGAAGAGCCTCCCGCGCCGGCTCCCGAGCGAATGCCACCCGGTGCGGTCGCCGCGACATTCACGCTCACCGAACGCAGCGGCAAGTCATTCGACTCGGCATCGCTGCGGGGCAAGGTCTGGCTGGCAAGCGTGTTTTTTGCCAACTGTCCCGGTCCATGTTTCCGGGAAAACCAGGCGCTCGCCGATATCCTGCGAAACATCCCCGACCCCGATCTCGTGGCTGTGAGCGTCACGTGTGACCCGGACAACGACACGCCGGAGTCGTTGCGACGGTATGCCGACCGATTCGAAGCGGATCCAGACCGATGGAAATTCCTCACCGGCGACATGGCGACCATCAAAAAAATTGCCAACGAGACATTCCTGCTGCCGGCTGAAGTGGGCGTGCACTCGGAAAGAGGAGTTGTTTTCGACCGGGAGGGCCGTCTCCGGGGCAGCTACCACCTGCTGCAGCCGGACCGCGTGAAACTGCTTGAGAAACTGATCCGCGACGTACTCGCCGAACCCGCCAGCGCCGCGGCCCAATCGCCCGCTCCCCCGCATTCCTCCGCTCCAGTGGGAGCCCCCGCGACATGAGCCTCACTGACGCCGCCCTCTGGCTGCCCTCAATCAACGCAGCCCTCAATCTCATCGCCACAGTCCTGCTGGCGGCGGGCTGGATTTTCATCCGCCGCGGCAACTGGCGGGCCCACCGGGCCATGATGGTGGCCGCCTTCGCGGTCTCGACGCTCTTTTTGGCCTGCTATCTCTCCTGCCATGCCATCGTGGGCCATGTGCCATTCACCGGGCAGGGGACGGCCCGTGCTGTCTACTTCACCATCCTGATCACGCACATCCTGCTGGCCGTGACCGTCCCCGTGCTGGCGATCGCCATGTTCGTGCTCGCCGCCCGAGGCCGCTGGGATGCCCACCGGCGGCTTGGACGAATCACGATGCCGATCTGGCTCTACGTGTCGGTCACCGGGGTCGTGATCTACCTGATGCTCTATCACTTTTACCCCGGCCGCCCGCGGGAGCCTATAATTGCGAAAGCGGGTGCGGTGGCGGCCGTCTGAGCGGCTCCGCGTTGATCGGTCGTGCCATCGTCTCGTTCTGTCAGGCTTTTGTTCTGGCGGGCTTTTGGGAAGCGTCTTGTTGGCAAACGGTGTCTGAAGAGGGAGTTTACGATATGGCCTGGATTGCGTCTCTTCTCCGCCGCCTTGGTCTTTTGCGGCCGGTCATGGTTCCGGTTCTGGTGAAGTTCTCACCGCCATCCTCCCTGCGGTTTCGGGACATGACCGGCAGGAACTTCCTCACCATCATGGCCGTCATGACCGTCATGTCGGTTTGCCTGCTCGACGGTGGCGAAGCGTTTGGCTGCCCAAACTGCAAGGACGCGGTCAACACGTCCGATCCCGAAGGACTGAATCTGGCCCGAGGCTACTTCTATAGCATCCTCATCATGCTGGCGATGCCCTGCACGCTGATCAGTTCCTTCGGCATTTACGTCTGGCGGGAAATGCAGCGTCAAAAGCAGACGGGAACAGCAAGCCCGGAGCACGCCGTGGCCGCGTCCATCGGTCAACCGTCCTATCAGCCCATCGCGCCGCCGCACTCGTGAGCGAGCCCACACAGTCTCAGCCCGACGCAGTCGCCACACCGGCCGGCCTGCTGCCGGCCGTCGAACTGGCGGCGGAACATCGGCTCGACCTCCCGGCTCCCCGCAACGATCTCCCACGCAACTATCTCGCGCGGAAAGAGCAGCGGCGGATCTTTTGGCTGTTCATGCCACCGGCACTCATCGCCATGCTGCTCTTCGGCTGGGTGGAACGGACCTGGTTTGGCAACTCGCCAATGCCAGCCAGACCGCAGGTCGACACGACCCTCTCCGACATTCCCGCAGATCCCAGTCTGCCCGATGCCGTGGTGATCGAGGCCGAGCCCGAACTCCTCTCTGCGGCCCCCGACGAGTATGGAGCCACCGCGCAGGCTCTCTCCCGTGTCCGCGACGATACGGTGTTTCGCGGGGCCGAGGACGAGGCCTGGTTTCAGATCTGGCTGACACTGCGGTCTGCCGACATCCGCATGCTGGCGGGATCGTCCATTCGGCCGGTGAGCTTTCCTGAATTATTCGGCCAGCCGAAGAGTTACCGGGGACGCCTCGTACGATTTCGAGGCACCCTGCATCGGCTGGAAAAGATGACGGCCCCGGCCAACGACTATGACATCCACGATTACTGGCAAGGGTGGCTGGAACCCGAAGGGGGACCGGCCTCGCCGATCGTCGTCTATTTCCTGCGGCTCCCCACGGGCATGCCCCACGGAATGAAGATCGGTGAGCCCGTGGACGTGGTGGGGTATTTCTTCAAACGGTGGGCCTATGCCGCCACCGATACTGTGCGGATCGCGCCGTTGGTGCTGGCCCTTGAGCCGCTCTGGAAGCCGCGGCCGAGCGTTCCCACGGCGGCCAATTCGATAGGCACTTTCGCGCTGCTGAGCATGGCGGCGGTGGTGCTGATTACCATGCTCGGCATCCGTGCGGCTGGTCAAGGTGCTGCTCGCAGGCCTGATCCCGCACCTGCCGACCTCTCGGCCACCCTTTCCGACGTTGAACTCCATTCCACCGCAGATGCCCTGCGACGGCTGGCGGAAGCGGATCGCACGCCCGCACCGTCCCCTACGAAAGAACGCCTGCCATGAAAAGCATCTCCTGCACAACTCCGGAATGCACAACTTCGGACCGCACGCCGAGGCCGGCACGCACCACGGTTGGCATCACCCTCCAGACTGCTGCCTGGTGTGTTGCATGGGCGGTGGCTCTCGCGTTGCCAGACCCGGGTGCGGTCGACGCCACCGCGGTCTTGGAGGCTGCTGAGCCAGCGGCGGCTGCCGTGGTGGCGGCCCCGTTTGCCGAGTATCTCGCCACCTGGAAGATCGACCGTGACTCCCGCGCGGTGCTTGAGGAGCCTTCGGAGTGGACACCCGCCAAGCTTGATATGGCCCTGCGTGTGCTCTCCCGACTGGCACGCGCGCCGGCCAATCTTGCCGCCGGCTGGAACGCCGACGCCGTGGATATCGGCGTTCTTCCATCGGCACAGCAGGTGCAGGATCAGCTCGTGAAGGTCGAGGGCCGGGCAACGTCCGTCGCGGCCGTGCCGCTGTCGGCCGAGCAGTCAGAGGTGGCCGGCCGCCGGCAACTGGAGCAGGTTCGGATCGTGACGAACACAGGCCTGACCATCGACGTCCTCGCCGATCACGTGCCCAAAGCCTGGAAAAGATCGGCCCCGATCGACGAGCCCACGGCCGTGATCGGCCTGCCTCTCGCGGCGGGATCGGGCCCCTCGGCAACGCCCGCCGGGGAATCGGCGACGAAGCCGGTCTCGCTGCTGCTCGCAGCCGCCCGGGTGGGCTGGTTTCCGCCAACGCCCCTGGCCGCGCTCGGCATGGACTACGGACTCTTCGACTCCGTCGCCGATGGGCAGAAGCTCGTGGCCGGCGACACCGAGGCGATGTACGCGATGCTGTCCGCCATGGGGCGGGCCACGCAGGCCGGCATCACTTCGGCGGCCGGACCTCCGGGAGACATCGTGCCGCTCATCAACCCCGACAGCGGCTGGTTTGCCGAGCACAGGGGCGATCCCGTCACGCTCGAAGGCATCGCTCGCCGGGCCACGCGGATCGAAGTGGACGATCCGCTGCGGCAGCAGCAGCTTGGCACCGACCACTACTGGGAGCTTTATGTCTTCGTTCCCACGCCGCTGATCAAGGTGCACGACCGCCTGCAGGAAGACTACCCGGTGGTCTGCTGCGTTCGCACGCTGCCAGAGGGCATGCCGACGGGCCAGCAGATCGGCGAACGCGTTCGGGTGTCGGGCTTCGCCCTGAAGCGGTACAGCTATCCGCTGCCCGACGTGAAAATCTCCTCTTCGCAGGGTGATCAGACGCAGCAGGGCGAGCGGCAGGAAACCGCCCTGCTGATCGGAAAGGAGCCCAGTTGGAAGCCCGCGCCGAGCCCCAGAGGAGAAGTGAACACCCTGGGGTGGATCTTTCTCTCGATCGCCGCGGTCATCGGCCTGGCACTCGCCCTGGCTGCCTGGTCGTTTGCCCGCGACTCCCGTCGCCGCGACCGTCAGGCCCGCAGGGAACTGCCTGACCGCATCGAACTGCCCTGACCATAGCGAACGTCCCTTAGGTTTCCCGCTGTTTTCGGGTGGGCCTTGCCGGCGCATGAGATGGTCGCGACAAAGGTGGATTCGATCCACATCCGTGCCGCCCGCGGACTTCCCACGCTCGAGCACGGCCCCCCACTCCGAATCAGGAATCCCAGATCATGCGACGCGCAAAGATTTCGATCATCGGCGCCGGCAACGTTGGCGCGACCACAGCCCATTGGTGCGCGAGCGCCGAGCTGGGTGACATCGTGCTGCTCGACATCCCGGCCACGGAAGGGATGCCGGCTGGCAAGTCGCTCGACCTCTTCCAGGCCTCGCCGATCATGGGCTTTGATTCGCGGCTGACGGGCACCACGAACTGGGCCGACACCGCCGGCAGCGACGTGGTCGTGGTCACCGCCGGCATTGCCCGGAAGCCCGGCATGAGCCGCGACGACCTGCTTTCGACCAACGCGAAGATCGTGGGCGACGTTGCCGCACAGATCCGAGACTCGAGTCCGCAGGCCGTCGTGATCGTCGTCAGCAACCCGCTCGACGCCATGGTGCAGAGGACCTTTCAGGTCACCGGTTTTCACCCATCCCGTGTCATCGGGCAGGCGGGCATCCTCGATACAGCCCGGTATCGCAGCTTCCTCGCGATGGAGCTGGGCGTGAGCGTGGAAGACATCGCCGCGATGCTGCTGGGCGGCCACGGCGACACGATGGTCCCGATCCCCAGCTGCACGAGCGTGGGCGGCATTCCGGTCACACAACTGATCGCCCCCGACCGGCTCGACGCGATCGTCACCCGGGCCCGTAACGGTGGCGCGGAGATCGTGAGCCTGCTCAAAACCGGCAGCGCCTATTACGCCCCGGCCGCAGCCACGACGCAGATGGTGGAGGCGGTCGTCCGCGACAAGAAGCGGCTCGTGCCCTGCGCAGCCTACTGCGACAAGGAATACGGCGTCGGCGGCTACTTCGTAGGCGTGCCGGTGGTGCTCGGCAGCGGCGGTGTGGAACGGATCATCGAACTCACGCTGCAACCCGAGGAGCGGGCGGGCCTCGACAAGAGCATCGCCGCGGTGAAGGAACTCGTCGCCGTGATGGACCGGCTCACCGGCCACAAACAGGCCTGATCGCCACCTGCGAGACTCTTCGCCAGATGTCCCCGCGAGAACGAGATGCCCCCGCGGGAAACAGCGAGGGCCGCTCGCGACAGCCCTCCAAAAAGCCCCCCCAACAGGCCCTGCAGGAAGGCGGCCCCTAGAGGCCCGGCCTTGCCTGTTTTGCCCTCCCTGCGCACCCCCGGGAAGGCTCGATCCTGACGTTGCCGGGCAGGGAGCGTTCGGCTACAAACCGCGGGCCGGGGAAAGCCCTGAGTCGGCTGGGGTCAGCCCCTCCCGCGAGAATCGGCCATGTGCCCCGAGCCTGATCCATGTGCCCTGTCACCAGCCGCCGAGGTGCCCGATGAGCAGTCGCCTTCCCAAACAACACTCGCGGGGTGCCGCCGGTCGCAGGGCA
>JBIIFB010000025.1:0-26981 GCA_044237545.1 Pirellulales bacterium | reverse complement strand
GATCCCATCGCTGACGCTCCGGGCTTGTATGTAATTGAGTGGCGAGACGGGCGGCCGGTGATGAGAGGGCTTCGTCAACGCTCGGACAAGTTGAAAACTTGCCGCCACGAGGAGAGGGACGGCGGGAACACGAGAGTTGGGAGCTGGGATCGGCTGAAGCTCGACGAGCGTTGGAATTTCGCCCTGTCAGCGATTATTCGCAGGCGGACTTGTCAATAATCAGGCAACCTCTACAGTAAAGGCATGACTGAAGGCCTTCCCTCCTCCGAATATCGGTCCTCCGATGCCGCTCTGATCGAGCTGCTGCGTGTGGAAAATACGCTGGGAATTGGCGATATGGCGTCACGCATGGGGGTCACTGCGACCGCTGTCCGCCAGCGACTCGACCGACTCATGCGAGCCGGCCTGATCGGCCGCACCACGCTTGCGGGAAATGTGGCGGGCGAAGTCCCCCATGACGTTCAGTCCACCGGTGTTACCGACGGCAAACGGTCGGCCCGACTGCGGGGCCGGCCTTCCCATGTCTACAGCCTGACGGAAAAGGGCCAGCGAACTGGCGGCGATAATTTCCGCGACCTGGCGCTCGTGCTCTGGCGGGAACTCCGGAGTGTCCGTGAACCGGTGGTTCGCCAGGGCTTGATCTCGCGAATCGGCTCCGCCATGGCGAGCATGTACCGCGACGAAGTGTCAGGCGACACGCCCCGGGAGCGCCTGGAAAGCACGGCACAATTACTGCAGGAACGCAATATTTCCTGCGGCGTTGAGCCGGCCGCCGACCCGACTACCGATCCGACCACCGACCCGACCAAGAGGGGGCTGGCCGTGCTCACCAGCTATACCTGTCCCTATCCCGAACTCGCGGAGCAGGATCGGGGCATCTGCGTTGCCGAGCGGTTCATGCTTCAAAACCTGGTGGGTTCCACTGTGCACCTTTCAGACTGCCGCCTGGATGGTGCTCCCTGCTGCAGATTTACGGTCGCCGATCCCACGGAGGCCGCTTCTGCGACCTCCGGCACTTGCAACAAACCCGGCTGAAGCATTGAATGCCGAATGGTTGCAGGAGCCATCACCCAAACCCGCCAGCCCAAACCCGCCACACCAGTCCAGCACACCAAAAAAGGAGCCCCTCATGACACAACCCCTGGTCAATCCGACCCCTTGGATCGAGGGACGGTTCGAGGAAAACATGGTCCTCACCACGGTCGAGCAGGCCATTAACTGGGCCCGGCAGTCGAGCATCTGGCCGATGACATTCGGGCTGGCCTGCTGTGCCATCGAAATGATGGCGGCGGGAGCGAGCCGGTACGACCTCGACCGATTCGGCGCGGGTGCCTTCCGGGCCACGCCCCGTCAGGCAGACCTGATGATTGTGGCCGGCACAGTCACCTACAAAATGGCAAGCCGCGTGCGTCGGCTCTACAACCTCATGCCCGATCCAAAATATGTGATCGCCATGGGGGCCTGCACGACCGGAGGAGGTCCCTACTTCAAATGGGGCTACCACGTGGTCAAGGGTGTTGATTTGGTCGTGCCCGTGGACGTCTACGTGCCGGGCTGTCCGCCCCGTCCTGAAAGCCTGCTCGAGGGTCTGATGCGGATTCAGGACAAGATTCAGGGTCAACGGATCGCCAAACGAACCGGCAGCGTCGGCAAGGTCGACGATGAACTTCCAGTGCCACATCACTCCGGCTACGTCGTGTCGCCGGTTGCCGACGGCAGCCTCGTATTCGACCACCAGAAGGTGCAGTCCTGAACGACAGCCACCGTGAAGCAAACGAAAAAGGAAACCTGATGACCGCCCATCCGCAGGAAAGACTCGTCATTACCGGCCTGCATGCCGCTGTCGACGGGCAGGAAATTCTCAAGGGCGTCGACCTCGAAATCGGCCGTGGTGAAATCCATGCCTTGATGGGCCCGAACGGCTCCGGCAAGAGCACGCTGGGCTATTGCATCATGGGCCATCCGTCGTACGAGGTGACGGCAGGTTCCATCGAACTGGTGGAGGCTGACGGCACCCGGCATGACCTGCTGGCGATGGAGCCCGATCAGCGGGCTCGGGCCGGCGTGTTCCTCGCCTTTCAGCGGCCGATGTCGATCCCCGGCGTCCGTCTCGCGGATTTTCTCCGGCACGCGGTCACCAACGTGCGGAATCCTGATCGCAAAGAGGGCCAGGAACTGATGCCGATGCGGGACTTCCGCACCGAACTGAAGGCCAAGATGGCCGACCTCTCGATCGATACCGAGTTTGCCAGGCGGTACGTCAACGATGGGTTTTCTGGCGGCGAGATGAAGCGGGCCGAGATTCTCCAACTCGCCATGCTCCGCCCCAAGTTCGCGGTCCTCGACGAGACAGACAGCGGCCTCGACGCCGACGCGGTCCGGCTTGCCAGCGAGAGCATCGCCCGCATCGGCGGGGCGGAGATGGGAATTCTCATCATCACGCACCACGAGCAGCTTCTCGAGCACAACATTCCGCTCCGCACGCACGTGATGCTTGGGGGACGGATCGTCGAGTCGGGTGGCCCTGAACTGGCCGCCGAACTCCACAAGAAGGGCTACGAACGGATCCGAACCGCTTATCCAGACGCCGCTGCCGCAGAGCGGTCGATGCAGGATTCGATCGGCACAGCAACGCCTGCCCGTGCTTCCCAACCCGTTACCGCCTGACGCCAACACCCGCCCCGACACCATCGATCGTCCCGAGAAGGAACACACCATGGCAACCGTCCTCAATCCATCCGCGGTCGAGTCCAGCACGCTGGCCATCGGCACCGGTGACGCGATCGGCGAAATCAACAAGTACGACTTCCGCACCGATTCGCCCGCGGTCTTCAAGGCTCGTCGCGGCATCGATGCCGACATCGTCTCACAGATCTCGGAGATGAAGCGGGAACCGGGCTGGATGCGTGACTTCCGGCTCAAGTCGCTGGAAATTTTCAACTCGAAGCCCATGCCCCACTGGGGTGGCGACATCGGGATCAACTTCCAGGATATTTTCTACTATCTCAAGCCCACCGAGCAGCAGGGCAAGACCTGGGAAGAGGTGCCCGACGCCATCAAGAAGACGTTCGACCGTCTCGGGATTCCGGAGGCGGAGCGGAAGTTCCTGTCTGGCGTGAAGGCACAGTTCGAGAGCGAAGTGGTTTACGGCTCGCTGCAGGAGGATCTGGCCAAGCAGGGCGTGATCTTCACCGACACCGACACGGCCCTCCGCGAGCATCCCGACCTGCTCCGCGAGTATTTCGGCCGGATCATCCCCCCGACCGACAACAAGTTTGCCGCGCTCAATTCGGCCGTCTGGTCGGGTGGCTCATTCATCTATGTCCCCAAGGGGGTGAAGATCGAATTTCCGCTGCAGGCCTACTTCCGCATCAACGCCGAGAACATGGGGCAGTTCGAGCGGACGCTCATCATCGTAGACGAGGGCGCGCAGGTGCATTACGTCGAGGGCTGCACAGCACCGATGTATTCCACCGAGAGCCTCCACTCCGCGGTGGTCGAGATCGTTGTCAAGAAACACGGCCGTTGCCGCTACACAACGATCCAGAACTGGGCCAACAACATCTACAATCTCGTGACCAAGCGGGCGATGGCCTACGAAGCCGCGATGATGGAGTGGATCGACGGCAACCTCGGTAGCCATCTGACGATGAAGTATCCGGCCGTCTACATGATGGAACCCGGGGCTCGCGGCGAGATCCTCTCGATTGCGTTCGCCTCGGCTGGCCAGCATCAGGACGCCGGCGCCAAACTCGTGCACGCCGCGCCCAACACCTCTGGCCGGATCGTTTCCAAGAGCATTTCAAAGAACGGCGGCCGGGCGAGCTATCGCGGACTTGTCCGCGTTGAGCCGGGCGCCCGGAAGAGCAGGTCGAGCGTCGTCTGCGACGCGCTGATCCTCGACGACAAGAGCCGCAGCGACACCTACCCCTACATCGAGATCGAGGAGCAGGACGTTTCCATCGGCCATGAGGCCAGCGTCTCGAAGATCGGCGAGGAACAGCTCTTCTACCTCACCAGCCGCGGACTCACCGAGGCCGAGGCCAGCACGATGATCGTGAGCGGCTTCATCGAGCCGCTTGTGAAAGAGCTCCCGATGGAATACGCCGTGGAGATGAATCGGCTCATCGAACTGCAGATGGAGGGCTCGGTGGGCTGAGCCGGATCCCATGCCCCCCATGCCGTCGCCCCCCATCCCCATGACCACCATGCCCATACCCGCATCCCCCGCCCTCTCTGCCGCATTCGATCGCGAAGCACTCGAAGCCCTGATCTCGGACACCTTGCCTTCGTGGGCGAACGACCGACGCAGGGCGGCACTCGACCGCCTCGAATCACTCGCCCTTCCCGACCGTCGGGACGAGAACTGGATGCGGACCGACATTCGCCTCTTCAGGCCAAAGGCCTGGGGGCCAAGGCCGCGGCCGGCCGCCGACGCCACCATTCCGACAGGACTTCTGGCCGACTTCCTCGCCGGCGGGACTGCGAATGGCGAGACATTTTTTGATGAGCCTGCAGGCTCGACCCCCCGCAGCACACAGCTGGCCGGCCGGCTGCTCTCCCTCGATGGCCATGTGCTCCGCGACGAACTCGATCCTTCTCTCGCAGCCAAGGGCGTGCTCTTCGGCTCTGCCGACCGGCTGCTCGCGGAGCATGGCGACGTGTTCGAGCAGCACTGGTTTTCCGTGATCGATTCCCGGTGCGACTGGTTCGCGGCGTTGCATGCGGCCTTTCACATGGCCAGCACCGTGCTCTACGTGCCCCCCGGGGTGCGGATCGCGGAGCCCCTGCACGTTCTCTCCGGACTCACGTCGGGGGGTGTCGATACGGCCCACGTGCTCGTCGTGCTTGGGGATGGGGCAGAGGCCACGGTGCTCACAGAGACCGCGGGAGGCGGTGTCGCCGGCGCGGCGGGCTCCGGTCTGCACTGTGGTGGCACCGAGATCGTCGTGGGCCGCAATGCCTCTCTGCGGATGGTCAATCTGCAGAACTGGGGCACGGGGGTCTGGCACTTCGCGAGACAGAGAGCGGTGGTGCACGAGAACGGCCGACTGCAGTGGACGCTCGGAGCCCTCGGCAGCCGGCTCTCGCAGGTTGCCCAGGATGTCGCACTTGTGGGCCGAAACGCCTCGGCACAGGTCAACGGCGTGATGTTCACCGAAGACCGCCAGCAGCTCGTCTACAACACGCTCCAGCACCACGAGGCTCCGGGCTGCCGAAGCGATCTCCTCTACAAGGGCGGGCTGCAGGATCGCTCGCGGATCGTCTGGCGGGGCATGATCAAGGTGGACAAGGCCGCTCAGAAAACTGACGGCTACCAGCGAAACGACAACCTGATGCTCTCTCGAGAGGCACGGGCCGACTCGATTCCCGGCCTTGAAATCGAGGCTGACGATGTTCGCTGCACACACGGTGCAACGAGTGGTCGCGTCGACGAGGAACAGATCTTCTATGCCCAGGCCCGGGGCCTGTCGGCCGACGAAGCGGCCCGTCTTGTCGTCGCCGGTTTCTTCCAGCAGGTCTTCGACAGGATCTCCATTCTTCCGGTCCGCGAAGCATTGGCCCGCGCCATCGGCAGCCGCATCCGCCGCGTTTCTTGAAGGGATACCATGCTCACATACACCCGCGTGGCCGATGTCTCGGAAGTGCCTGATCCGGGCACTTTGCTGGTTGAAGTGGACGGGGAGGTGGTGGCGCTCTTCCACGTGGAGGGCCGTTTCTATGCCATCGACGATGTCTGCACCCACGATGGCGGGCCGCTGGTCGACGGGGAACTTGTGGATCACAAGATCGCCTGTCCGAGGCACGGGGCGAAGTTCGACATCCGCACCGGAGCGGCGCTCTCGATGCCCGCCGTGCGGCCGACCCGATCCCATGCCGTTAAGGTCGAGGATGGTGGGGTGTGGGTCGCCCTTGAATCCGGCCCGCACGGCGTCTCAGGCCCGAACAACCAGGCCGCCGACTTCCGCAGCTACCTTCCGACAAACACCGCTGCCGCCGCGTCGGCCACTCCGGCAGCCGCTGGGAGCAGCGAACCAGGCAACGATCCTGCGGCCGCGAGGGCAGTCGCCGCCGCCGCACCAGACAACACCACAACGGGCGAAGCTGGCCAGCCTTCCGCCGCTTCCGCTTCCGCCGGCGCTCCGAGCGAGGATGCTGTCAGAGAGTGGCTCAAAGAGGTCAAGGACCCAGAGCTCTTCGTCAACATCGTCGATCTGGGGCTGATCTACGGCGTGACGCTCTCAGCTTCGGCAGACGTTCCCGACAAGCACCATGTGGCGATCGACATGACCATGACAAGCCCCGCCTGCCCGGCCGGGCCGCAGTTGATCGCCGACACGAAGCGGGCTGTGAGCAGCCGCGACTGCATCGCGGCGGTTGAGGTGCGGATCGTGATGGAACCGCCGTGGACGCCCGACCGCATGACCGACGCCGCCCGCGACCAGCTCGGTATTTTCTGACTTCATGCGAAACATGGCATCCTGCCATTTTCGCTTGGACGACTCCGTCGGCTGGTGCTGCTACGCGCTCTTGTGCCGGGCCGCCTCGCGGACAGGCACTACCGGCTCAGTACCGGCGACGTTCCGTTCGTTGATCACGTACGTGCTGCCAGTGTTCTCTGGCAGATCGAACATGATGTCGAGCATCACGTCCTCCATGATCGACCGCAGGCCGCGGGCCCCGGTCTCTTTTCTCATCGCCCTGCGGGCGATCGCCACGAGCGCCTCGTCGGTGAACTCCAGCTTGCAGTTCTCAACGCCGAACAATCTTTGATACTGCTTCACAAGGGCGTTCTTGGGATCGTTGAGCACCTTGACCAAGGCCTGCTCATCGAGTGGCTGGAGCGAGGAGATCACGGGCAGGCGGCCGACGAGTTCGGGAATGAGGCCAAACTCGAGGATGTCATCGGAATCCACCTGCGGCAGGAGTTCCGCGAGATCCGCATCGCCGCGGTAGCCGCTGGGCTGACCGAAGCCGATCGTCCGTTTGCCGAGCCGCCGGGCGATAATCTTGTCGATGCCGACGAACGTGCCGCCGCAGATGAAGAGGATGTTCGACGTGTCGATCTGGATGTACTGCTGTTCCGGATGCTTGCGGCCGCCCTGAGGCGGCACGTTGGCCACGGTGCCTTCGAGCATCTTGAGCAGCGCCTGCTGCACACCCTCGCCGGAGACGTCACGGGTGATCGAGACGTTCTGGCTTGTCTTGCCAATCTTGTCGATCTCGTCGATGTAGAGCACACCCCGCTGGGCCGCCTCGATATCGAAGTCCGCGGCGTTGAGCAGTTTGAGGAGCAGGTTTTCCACGTCTTCGCCGACGTAGCCTGCCTCGGTGAGCGTGGTGGCGTCGCCGATCGCGAACGGCACGTCCAGAATCTTGGCCAGCGTGCGGGCCAGCAATGTCTTGCCCGATCCGGTGGGGCCGAGCATCAGGATGTTGGACTTGTCGACCTCGACATCGCCCCCCTCGTTTCCAAGATTGAGCCGCTTGTAATGGCTGTGGACGGCGACCGCAAGCACGCGCTTGGCATGCTGCTGGCCGATGACATATTGGTCGAGATGGCCGACGATCTCACGCGGTGAAGGAATGGTCGTGAAGAGTTGCTTGCTCGTGCCGCGGCGCCGCTTCTCCTGGTCGAGGATCGACTGGCAGAGGTCTATGCACTCGCCGCAGATGTAGACGTCGCCCGGCCCCTCGACCAGCGGCCCCACGTCGCGGTAGCTCTTGCGACAGAACGAACAGAAGGCGTTCTTCTTGGTCGTCCCGCCGGCACCACGGCGTCCCAGTCCGCCGACGTCTTTCCCAGATGGCATGCTTCAGTTCCTCGAGAAGTCGATCCCTGCCTGTTGCGAACAGACTGATTGCTCTTTAGAGCTCTTTTGTGCCCACCGACCGCTGCTGGCATTCGGGGGCCTTTGTGTCGGGCCGCACATACGGCTCAACGAGCGTAGATATTTTTCGGTATTCTTCCTCGCTCAGCACACCCTTGTCGCGGAGATTTTTATAGCCGACCAGCGAGCTTTCCCAATCGCCATGATCGGCCTCGGGATCGAGCCACCATGATCGGACTGCAACGATCGCAGCGATCCCGAAGCCCACGAGCAGCCCGAGCGACACGGCACTGATCAGAAACGCTTGCACCGGAGACGGCCTCACTGCGAAAGACGATGGCCCACACGTTGGGGCTGTGTATGAAACACCAAAACGGGCCTGCCCGGACCCGTCCATTATGGACGCTGACCCTCGATTGGGTCCAGAAAGGCCCCCCACTTTTCGCAGGCCCCACAGGCTGTGGCAATGGCAAAGCCGGCAGCCTCGAAGTGTGGCAATTTTCCCGCTTGTAGCGGAAAAACGCGACTTTCCGCGCAGGATAGCCGATTCCATGCGTCATGTGCCGAGCCTCCCGACCCAATTGTCTGAGCGTCCCTTCACACTCCTGCCAGCGGGGGTGGACCCTGCTGCGCGGCACCGCGATCGCCATCGTCTGGGCGGCCACCGTGGGAAGCCTGCCTGCAGGCCGTGAACTGTCCGCAGCCGAGGGCTCCGCCGGGCAGGTTGGCCTTCCGGAGCTGGTACGGACCAAACATCGCACGTTTTCAATTCCCTTCCGCCTGCCCGCCGCGCAGGACGCCGACGCGGCGCCGCAGCGGGTCATCATGAGCGTCTCAAAGGATCTGGGAGGCTCGTGGGAGGCCGCAGGTGAAGTTGCCCCGGCCGTAGGTACTTTCACCTATCAGGCCGGATCCGATGGGGAGTATTGGTTTCGGCTGCGGGCCATCGACCGGAAGGGTCGCGCCCGCGGCGGCGAAGGGCCCGACATGCGGGTCCTGTTGGACGCGGCCGGCCCGCGGCTGGCAGCCCGGGTTTGGAAGGGCGCCGATGGCGAGATCCTCTGCCGCTACGCCGCGATCGACGACTCAATCCGCATGGACAGTCTCACGCTCGAATATCGCACCGCCGATGCCCAGGGCTGGAAGACCGTTGCCGCGGAGGGCGTGCTCTCACGCGAATCTCCAGCCCATCTGGTTGGCGAGGAAATCTGGTGGGCTGGCGAGAAGGTCGAGGCCCTGACAGCGCGAATCACCGTGGCAGATTCGGCGGGCAACCAGACGGTGCGGCAGTTCACGATGGAGGCCACCGATCCCAACATCGACCAGACCGCCCTGGCGCAGGAACTCGGCGCCCCCAGCCTTCCCACACAGGAGACGCCGGCGGAATCAACGGCTTCCCGGCCGGTGACGCAGGCCTATTCGGCGACCGACGGAGGCCGGCCCTCGGGTGGCTGGACGGCGGAGACAGCCGCTGCCTGGTCGGCCGAGCAGCCGCGGGCCGCGGCCGCAGGCGGCCAGACAGGTCGCGGCAGCGAACCACAGAGCGTGTTGGTCAGGCGAACGGCCGGCCCTTCTGCCGTCTCGTCAGACGCTGATGCGGCCGGAGACTCCACGGGCGGCCGCAGCCTGTTGGCATCGACATCAGTATCAGGGGGACACACTCTCCCCCTGACAGCCCAATCGCCCGGCGGGCCCCAGCCGCTGGAATACCGCGGCCGGCCCCTGCAACTCTCGCGGTCGCGCCGCTTTGCCTGGGATTACGAACTGCCGGCCGAAAGGCCGAACGCGACCCGCCTGCGGGTCGAACTCTGGAGCACTCGCGATGGAGGGCTCTCCTGGCAGAAGACTGCCGTCGACGACGATGCTCAAAGCCCGATCAACGTCGTGTTGCCGGCGGCGGGTCTCTACGGATTCAGGCTGGAGATTATGCCTGACCTGCCGGATGGCAATTCGGGCCCGATGCCGGGCGATGCGGCAGAGAGCTGGATTGGCATCGACGAAGATCCGCCGCACGTCGAACTCCTCGGCGCCGCCCGGCTGTCAGAGGTCGAGAACAGTGGCATCGTGATCCGCTACACATCGCGGGATCAACTGCCCGCGCCGAAAACCGCCCGGCTCCTCTTCTCACCGAACGCCGAGGGTCCTTGGGCCACGATTGCCACCGAGGTGGACAATCAGGGTGAATACCGCTGGCAGCCGGATCGGGTGACACCGGCCCGTGTCTATCTCAGGATCGAGGTCGCGGATGCCGCGGGCAACGTCGGAGCGGTCACGAGCCCCGAGCCCGTGACGGTATCGACCACCCGTGTCATTGGCCGACTCGGTGGCGTCCGGACGCTACCCGCCGCGCCGTAGTGCCAGAGGCATGACCTCGGCCCGCGACCCGCTACACTGACGGCTCCCCTATGGAGAGCCATGTTCGTGCCCAATCCGGTCAATGCCCTCGAGATTCTCCAGCAGCCCGCAGGCTGGTCGGTTGGCACGCCGTCGCTGATCGCACTGGTCGGTGACGAGCCGTTTCTCGCCGGCCACATGCTCGCGCTGCTCCGCGACCAGCTCTGCCCCGACGAGGCCGACCGGGCATGGGCCTGGCGGGAGTTCTCCGGCGACGACACCCTCGATCCCCGCGACGTGTTCGACGAGGCGGCCACGGTGCCACTCTTCGCCGGCGCCACCCGTGCAGCGGTGGTGCGATCGGCCGAGGGTTTCGTGACGGCGGCCCGGGAGACACTCGAAAAACTTGCCGGCTCTCCACGGGGAGCCGCCGGCGGCCGGGGGCTCGTGATCCTCGTGCTGAAGAGCCTGCCAACGAACACCCGGCTCGCCAAGGCGGCGGCCCAGCACGGTCTCGTCGTCGATGTCTCGATTCCGCCGCGTACCAATCTCGCCGCATGGGTGCGGCAATGGTCGCAGTCGCGGCATGGCATCCAGCTGGCGGCCGCCACGGCACAGCGGCTGCTCGAACGTCTGGGCAGCAATCTCGGCCAGATCGATCAGGCGCTGGCCCGCCTCGCCGCCGCCACCAATCCGGCTGCCAAGAAGTCGGTCATCCAACCCGAGGCGATCGACGACTTTGCCGGCAGCCCGCTGGAGCGGACCGCCTGGGGCATGATCGATGCCGCCGCGACGGGCGATGCCCGCGAGGCGATCGCCCAGCTCGCGGCACTCCTGGCGGCCGGAGAAAATCCGATCGGTATCAGCGCCCAGACCGCCTCCGTGCTCCGCAGGCTGTCGACTGCGGCCCGACTGCTGGCCCTGCCTGCGGCCGGGGGCCGGCCCGCCGGTGTCGAGCAGGCGTTGCGGGAGGCCGGTGTGGCCGCGTGGCCGAAGGCACTGGCGCAGGCCCGGGAGTCGCTCGGGCAGCTTGGCCCCCGGCGGGCACGGCAACTTCCGACGGCACTTCTGGATCTCGATCTTTCCCTCAAGAGCGATGCGTCGCGGGGCCTGCGCGCCCGGCTGGCCTTGGAGCGGCTCTTCTGCAAGATGGGCCGGCAGGCGGCCGCCGCGCGGCGAGTCTGACGGCCGCCGCTGCAGCCACACGAGCCACCGCCCAGGAGCCGATCCATGAATTTTGAGAATTCCATGAATTCCAAGCATTCCGGGAATTCCGATTCCCTCACCGACCCGCATGACCGCTGGGACAACCCGCTCGCCTCCCGATACGCCTCGGCCGAAATGTCTCGGCTCTGGAGCGACAACAACCGCTACAGACTCTGGCGGCAGACCTGGCTGGCCCTGGCGGAGGCGGAGGCCGAACTGGGCCTGCCCATCTCGGCTGCGCAGATCGCCGAGATGCGGGCCCACCTCGAGCCGATCGACTTCGCGAAGGCGGCCGACTACGAGAAGAAGATGCGTCATGACGTGTTCGCACACCTGCACACCTTCGGGGATGCCTGCCCGCTGGCCCGCCCCATCCTCCATCTCGGGGCGACGAGCGCCTTCGTCACCGACAACACCGACCTGATCCTGATCCGCGAGTCGCTCGATCTGATCGCTTCCCGGCTGGCGGTGGTGATCGAACGGTTGGCGGATCGCGCAATGGAGACCCGCGACGTGGTCTGCCTGGGCCGCACGCATCTGCAGCCCGCCCAGCCCACCACGATCGGCAAACGGATCTGTCTCTGGATCCATGATCTGCTGCTCGATCTGGAGGAGGTTCTGCACCGCCGTCGGCTGCTTCGCGCCCGCGGCGTGAAGGGCACGACCGGCACGCAGGCCAGCTTCCTCGAACTCTTCGAGGGCGATCATGCCAAGGTCCGACAACTCGATGAAACCGTATCGAGAAAACTCGGCTTCGAACGCTCCTACGACGTGACCGGGCAGACCTATTCGCGGAAGGTGGATTCGCAGGTCGTATCGGTGCTCGGGGGCATCTCGGAATCGACCCACAAGGCAGGGAACGACCTGCGGCTCGCCGCCGCATGGGCCGAACTCGAGGAGCCGTTCGAGTCGGAGCAGGTAGGCTCCTCGGCCATGCCGTACAAACGCAATCCGATGCGATCTGAGCGGATGTGCGGGCTGGCGAGGTTTGTGATGGGGTTTTCAGCAACCACCAGCCAGACTGCGGCCGTGCAGTGGTTTGAGCGGACGCTCGACGACTCCGCCCCGCGCCGGCTCGTGCTGCCGCAGGCCTTCCTCGCCACGGATGCCCAACTCGTGATCTTCGCCAACATTGCCGGCGGTCTGGTCGTCTTGCCCGGAGCGATCCGCCGCAACCTCGAACATCATCTCCCCTTTCTCGCCAGCGAACGGCTGCTGATGGCCGCCGCGAAGGCGGGGGGCGACCGCCAGGAACTCCACGAGGCGCTCCGGTGCCACAGCCACGCCACCACGGCGCGGATGCGCGAGGGGCATGACAACGATCTGATCTCGCGACTCGCCGCCGACCCGCTCTTCGCGGGCATCGATCTGGTGCAGGCGATGGACGTGCCGGGGCTCGCCGGACGGGCATCCGCCCAGGTCGAGGAATTCATCGCGGGCCCAGTGCGGACGGCGCTCGCTGAATGTCCTGACCGGGCCGCCGAATCGGCCCTGCGGGTGTGACGCCCTCGACTTCGTGGCCACGAGTTTTCAACTTGTGGAATCCGGCACCGATCCACGGCACGTTAAAAACTCGCCCCCACGGGGGGAGCCGCATGACGTTCCGAACGGGATTGGGTCAGACGCGGTCTTGGTGCCGCGACTTGCTGCGGTTGCTGCGGCAACCGGCACACAGGCCGGCGATGATCAGCCGGTGACTCCGGGCACGAAACTGGTGCTGGCCGGCCACCGCATCACAGATCTTCGCCAGCTCATCGCTCGAGAATTCAATCAGCGTCTGGCATGAGGTGCAGTGGAGATGGTCGTGCTGCGGATAGCCATAGTCGTGTTCGTAAACGGCCCGGCCGCCGAGCACCATCTTTCGCAGCAGCCCCGCGTCGACCATCTCCGTGAGCGTCCGGTAGACCGTGGGCCGGCTGGCCTTGGCCCCTTCCGGCGTCCGGCGGAGATCGGCTAACAGTTGCTCCGCATCGAAATGCTCATGGTGGCTGCTGACGTGATCGACGATCACCTGCCGCTGCCGGGTGACCCGCTTGCCCCGGGTCTGAAGAAACTCCGTGAACCGTTCGCGGGGCGTCAGCGCGACGTCAACCTTGCCCAGCGAGAAATCGGATGCGATGGCCATATCAACGCTTCCCACCAGACAACACCACCCAGGACACGTGTAGCGACCACGACAACGCCGGCCACGAAAACCAGAAGGCCAGAAGGATGGGGTGGTGCTTTCGTTCGAATTCTAGCCTGCCCGGAGGCGTCTGTCACTCAATGCAGACAGCCGGGCCGTTGCCGGCCCGGCTGGTGCGTAAGACTGGATGGTTCAGCGAGCCTGATGTCAACCGAGTCGGTCGAGCAGGCGGTCGAGCGCCACGTCGAGTTTCTCGGCCGTGTCATACGACCCATCGGCGATGGCCGCCCGGATCGCGTTGACGCGATCGAAGCGAATGTCGCTGGTCGAATCGGCCGAACGCACGGCATCGACCGACAGTGTCACTGAATCGTGCACCTCGGTCACACCCTGCTGCATCGCGGCCTGAGTGCTCTGCGCGGACTCGACGCCCTTCACGGCGTTCAGCCCCTGTGATCCCTGCGTTGAAGTGACACCCCAGATGTTCATGTTGGCTCTCCTTGGCGAAACCGGCAGATTGAACTTTGAATCCCTTTGCTCCCCCGTCTGCTCCGCTTCTACGCCGTTGCCAGCCGGAAGGTTCGAGGGTTCATCGGTTCTTCAGAATTGGATGCTGCCTGTTGCTTTCTGACGTCCTGGAACTCTTGCTATTGTTGCCGCGCTTCCGCGTTTCGGCGACACCAGTCGCCGAACAGCAGCCGGACAAAACGCCCGGTCGCCGCGACAAACCTTTTCTTATCGACAAACCATGGCCACACACTTCAGTAAAAATCGATCTGCCTTTTTTTCGCTAGCTACCGGACCCAGCGGACTGCATTTTGGCCGGGCCGCAAGCCTCGCAGCCTGCCCAGACCGCCCGCTCGGTTCTTAGCCGAGCGCAAACTCCACCTTCCGCCGATCAAGCTGGTTTTGGAGCCGTTCCACGATGGCTGAGTGCATCTGGCTGACACGGCTCTCCGACAGGTCGAGCGTGGCGCCGATCTCCTTCATCGTCAGTTCCTCGTAGTAGTAGAGGATGATGATCAGCCGCTCGTTCCGATTGAGACCCTTCGTGACCAGCCGCATCAGGTCGGATTTCTGGATCCGTCGGGTCGGATCCTCACCCTTCTTGTCCTCGAGGATGTCGATCTCGCGAACATCTTTCGAGCTGTCTGTCTCGCACCACTTCTTGTTGAGGCTCACGAGGCCCACCGCATTGGAATCGACGAGCAGTTTTTCAAACTCCTCCTGCGACAGCCCCATGTGCGCGGCGACTTCGGCATCAGCCGGTGCACGTCCGAGCCTCGCCTCGAGGGTCTTCAGCGCCTCGTTGAGCTTGCTGGCCTTCGAACGCACGAGCCTCGGCACCCAGTCCATCGTCCGGAGTTCGTCCAGCATGGCCCCGCGGATGCGCGGCACACAGTAGGTTTCAAATTTTACGCCTCGGGACATGTCGTAGGCGTCAATGGCATCCATCAGGCCAAACGTGCCGGCCGACACGAGGTCGTCAAGCTCCACGCCGTCGGGCAGTCGGGACCAGATCCGCTCCCCGTTGTATTTGACCAACGGAAAAAAGATCTCGATGAGCCGGTTCCGAAGCGTCTCGTTCGACTGGTCGGCCTTGAAGGCCTTCCAGATCTCGAGCATCTCCTCGGCGGTTGGCTGGGACGCATAGTTCGCCACGTCATCCTCCTTGAAAGGGCCTTGCATGCAAGGCCGCGGGACGGCATCGCCGACTCGCCGCGACCTTCTTCTCGTCACGCCGCAGAGACACCATCCTGGTGCCTCCCGGCAATCCACACTCGTTGCTCAACTGACTCTACGTTCAACCAGCCGCGTTCAACCAGCCACGTTCAACCAGCACCGCCGAATTTTTCATCATCGACCGACGGCCGGCGACTCCCTGAATATTTTTCCATTGAATGTTTTTTGTGGCGTTCGTCCAGCCCTCCCAGCCAGCCTGTCCGCTCGCTTTCCGACGTCACGCCGCCCGTTGCAGCAAACTGCCTCCGACGCTGGCAAACACCTCCACCCGGTCTTCGTCGGCGAGCTCCTCTTCGGCCAGCACGTGCACGTCGGGAAGATGACGGACAAGGGCGTCCCGAACCCGCAGGCGGACGGCGCTGGGCACGACGATCACCGGCCGTGCCCCCCGTTCCACCCCTGGGCGAACGGCTCGCCGCAATTCCGCGATCAGCTGGGCAGGCGGACGTCCGGCCACGCCGACGACCGCGTCGATTGCCGGCCCCTCCAGCCGCACCACCACCAGCCGGCCCCGGGCATCCCGGGCTCGTCGGCAGATCGAGCGGGCCAGCGACCGCCGCACGAGTTCTGCCAACTGCGTCGGATCGTTCGCCTCGGCGGCATGATCGGCCATGATCTCAAGGAGTTCCGCGAAGGGCCGGATCGGCACGCCGTCGCGAAGCAGGCACTGCAGGCTGCGATGGATGCGGGCGATGGTGAGCACGCCGGGCACCACCTGCTCGACGACCGCCGGCTGGGCGGCACGCAGCGATTCGATGAGCCGGGCGACCGAATCTCGGGAGAGCAGTCGGTCGCCATGGCGACGGATCGCTGCCTCGATGGCCCGGGCGATGCAATCGGCGTCGCCGTAGACAGTCGCCCCGCGACGCCGGGTGGCTTCCGCCTGCGCATGCCCCACCCACATGCCGCGACGCCCGGTCAGCGGATCAACCGCCGGCGTATCGTCCACTCCGGCATGTCGAGACAGGGTGTCGTCGTCGAGCACCTCGCCGGCGGGCGGCACGGCCAGCAGCCTCCCCGCGGGAATTTCCGTCTCGAGCACGACGTCGCCGGCGATCGTTACCCGGTAGCAGCGGTCGGAGAGCGTCAGGTTGTCACGCATCGAGATCGACGGTACGACCAGCCCCAGATCCGCGGCCACGCCCGCCCGCACCGCCGCAGACCGTTCTGCCAAAGACGACACGGTGCCTCCGCCTGCCGGCAGCGAGATCAGGCCCACCAGACCGCGGCCCACCTCGACGATGATCCGTTCGTCCGCCAGCAGTTCACCGGCGGAAGTCGCCCGAGCCGAGACCGCGACAGCCGTTCCGTCTCCGGCGGCAACTCGCTCGGCGGCCCGCGTCTGGCCCGCCCTACGTCCGATCATCCAGGCCGTCGTCGCCACGGCCACGGCCATCCCTGCCAGCGGCACGAAGGGGAGATCGGTCAGTGACAGCAGACCCAGAAACACCGCCGTAATCACGAGCACGTGCGGCCGCGACACGAACTGCCGCCCCAACTCCTGGGAAAGGTCAACCGCCTGGCTCGACCGCGAGATGAGCAGGCCTGTGGCCACCGAGATGAAGAGCGATGGCACGGCGCTGGTGAGCCCGTCACCGATCGTGAGTCGCGAATAGATGTCGAGTGCCTTGTGCACCGGCATGCCGTGCTGAATGATGCCGATCGCCAGACCTCCCAAGAGGTTTATGGCCGTGATGATCACGCTGGCCTTGGCTTCGCCACTGACAAACCGGCTGGCGCCATCCATGCTGGCGAAGAAGTCGGCCTGCCGTTGCAGGTCGAGCCGCATCTGCCGCGCCTGGTCGCGGGTGATCGTGCCTGCCTGCACTTCCGTGTCGATCGCCATCTGCCGCCCCGGCAGGCCGTCGAGGGCGAAGCGGGCCGCCACTTCGCTGGTGCGTGTCGATCCGGCGGTGATCACGACGAACTGGACGATGGCGATGATCGCGAAGATCACGCCTCCCACCACGATGTTGTTGGCCGATACGAATTCGCCGAAGGCCTGCACGACCTGCCCGGCGGCGCCGTCGCCGTCGATGGCGGCACGGGAGAGCACCAGCCGGGTCGTGGCGATGTTGAGTACCAGCCGCACGAGGGTGGAGCCGAGCAGAAAGGTGGGGAACACGCTCAGTTCCAGCGGCGTGCGGGCAGCGAGGGCTCCCAACAGTGCAAGCACCGACACGGTCAGGTTGGCCGCCAGCAGCACGTCGACGATCGCGGCCGGGACCGGCGCGAGCACCACCAACACCGACAGCAGGATGACCGCCGGAATCGCATAATCGAGCACCTGTGCCGATGGGGCACGGGGATTTGCGTCGAACGTGCGTGGGGAATGCGACATGAAACGATAACCGACGAGTGTGGCCCCGGGACCCGCCGGAAACTGCGTGTCGGGGCCGGACGATATCCTGGTGAGGGCCGGACGATAGCGGTGCCACTCGGGGCAGTCCAGACCGCTCCGCAGCCGTCGCCGCAGCCGCCTACAATGGCCTTGATTCATCTTGATTCATCCAGGCCCCATAATTCAGGTCTCCTCTCAGGTCTCCGTCCAAGTCTCCATTCAGACTCCCCCTAGATTGCACCCCCGACCATCCTTCAGCAGGATCTGCCGCGACGATGCACTTCAACCGTTTTGGGCTCGCCTTCGACTACCCCGAAAACTGGTCGGTCGACACCGACGATGCACGGGATCGTTTCGCCACGGTGACGGTCTACTCACCGGAGGGAGGGTTTTGGTCGATCAGCGGCCATGGGCCCGGCGGCGATCCCGCGGAACTCGTCGGGGCGGTGCTCGCGACGATGAAGCGGGAGTATCAGGATCTCGATAACGAACCGGCCCACGACGAGATCGCCGGCCATGTCCTGACGGGCCTGGATATCAACTTCTACTGCCTCGATCTGACGAACACCGCCCAGGTGCGGACGCTGGAAACGCCCGACGCGATCTATCTGCTCATCTGCCAGGCCGAGGACCGGGAGTGGGTCCGGGTCTCCCCGGTGTTCGATGCCATGACGGCCAGCTTTGTCGCGGCGCTGCCCGAAATACTCCCCGATGATGAATAAGGGCTCGAAATCTCCGCTCTGCTGCGGGGCTTCTGCCACCCCAGCCGGGCCACTTCGTTTCGCTCTGCCACTCCTTGACGGGCGTCGGCTAGGCTATACCGTTCCGCGCTGAGGAAACTTCTCCAGGAATCATCCCCTTGCACCTGCTTGCCCAACTCGCCACATCCGCCACCGATGCCCCAATAATCCAGCTGTGGCACTGGCTGGCATTCGCCGCCATGGTGGCTGTGCTGCTGACTCTCGACCTGACGGTATTCCACAAGAAGGCCCACGAGCCGTCGCTCCGGGAGAGCGGTTTTTGGACACTCTTCTGGGCCGCCCTCGCACTGGCCTTCAATGCCGTCGTCTGGTGGTGGCTCGGTGGTCAGGCAGCCATCGAATTTCTCACCGGCTATCTCGTCGAGTGGTCGTTGTCGATGGACAACGTCTTCGTGTTCGCCGTGATCTTCGGCTACTTTCGCGTTCCGCTGAAATATCAATACAGGGTGCTCTTCTGGGGCATTCTGGGCGCGGTTGTGATGCGGCTTTCGTTCGTGCTGGTGGGAGCCGAACTGGTCGAACGCTTTCACTGGGTGATGCCGCTGTTCGGCGCATTCCTCGTCTACACGGGCATCAAGCTCGCGTTCAGCGAGGAGGAGTCTCATCCGGAGGAGAGCACGCTCGTCAAGCTCTTCCGGAGACTGATCCCCGTCACGAACCAATCCGAAGGCGACAAATTCTTTGTTCGTGAGAACGGCCGGCTCATGGCCACGCCGCTGTTTCTCGTGCTGCTGATCGTAGAGAGCACAGACGTGCTCTTCGCGGTCGACAGCGTGCCGGCGATCCTCGGCATCGTCACGCCTGGCGCACACTACATGCGGTTCGTGGCGTTCACCTCGAACGTCTTCGCGATCCTCGGCCTCCGCGCCCTCTACTTCCTGCTGGCGGGCGTGATGGACATGTTCCGGTTTCTCAATTACGGCCTCTCCGCGGTGCTCGTGTTCGTGGGTGGCAAGATGATCATCGAGGCCGCCCGGCACAGCGAGGCCCTTGCCACGTGGGGGGGCTGGAATGCCCACGCCAAGGGGCACCTGGTGCACCCGGCGGTCTCGCTGCTCGTGATCGTGGGGCTCATCGGTGCGAGCGTTGCCGCTTCGCTAGCGTTCCCGGAACGGAAGGACGGAGCGGAAGTGGCTGCCGACGACCCTCACAAGCCGCCGCAGGGTTAAACCTCGTCTCGCTGGCACAGGCGTCTGTACAGGTCCTCGTGTCCGGCGGCCATCTGGTCGGCCGTATGGCGGGCGAGGGAGCATTCATGCCCGTGCCGGCCGCAGCGTGAGGCAAACTCCACGTCGTCGAGCAGCCTGCCGAGCTTACGGGCCAGATCGGCAGGATCGCCCGGCACGTGCAAAAGCCCGGCTCGTTCTTCGTCGAGCAGTTCCGGAAACGTGCCATGCGACGGCGCGACCACGGGCACCCCCGCGGCCATCGCTTCGATCACCGGAAGCCCCTTCGCCTCCGGAAAGACTGTCGGCATCGCGAAGACATCAATCGATTCGAGCAACCTGAGCTTATCCGGCCGATCGACCTGCCCGAGCCAACGGAACCGGTCTGATACCCCGAGCTCCTGCGCCACGCTGAGACAGCGTGCGAGATAGCCGCGCTCGGAGTCGACCTCCGCACCGGCGGCAAGCAGTTCCACGTCCCGATCCCGCGCAACCAGCGGAAGCGCCCGCACGAGTTGTTCGAGCCCCTTCTCCGGACAGGCCCTCGCGAGCGAGCCCACCACCAGCCGACCACCGCGGGCCTGCCGCCGCCTGACCAGATCGGGGGCCGTGGCGGGAAATCCCGCCCGGTCGATCCCATGGGGAATGACCGAGATTTTTTCAGGCGGCACGTCGAGGTAGCCGGCCATGAACCGGGCAAAACTGCGGTTCAGCGCCACGAACCGATCCACGTCGGCGGCCCGCTCCCGAAGCAGCTGACGGACGCGGGCATAGTGCGGAGCGGGAATCTGCTCGACGAAGATGTCCTCGCCGGAGAGGCTGCAGACGATCTTCGCGGCGGTGGCCTGCCTGACCCGTCGCGCCAGCCCCACGAGCAGGGCATTGGACAGGTGCACGATGTCGGGACGGACATCCACCGCCAGCCACTCCGCCAGTTTCTCCACCTCCTTCCGCTGATGGCCTTGTTCCCCAGCGAGCGTCGAGGCAGTCAGCGTTCCAAGATCCGCAGGACGGGTCGAGCCGCTCCGGCTGGAGAGCCACTCGAGCAGCCGTCGGGAGTCGAGCAGCGGGCCGAGCACGGTGTCGAGCACGCGGGGGGTGTATCGGAAGAGGGGAATATGTTCCTGGAGCCAGACGTTCACGCCTCCCATCACGATCCGATCGCAGGCGATGTTGTCCTCGTCGGTGGTCGTAGGCACGTAGGCCGGAACGAGGATGGCATCGCAGCCCCGTTCCCGCAGGCTCCGCACGAGCGCGTTGTCGTGGAGGCACGAACCGCACAGCCTGCCCCCGGCACCGGCGGTGATGTGGACGACCTTCATGTCGGGCTTCACGTCAGGCCGGCGCCCGGCCGGCCTTCCTCTGCCATGCGTCCCGTCAGGTGCACGAGCACCAGCGTCAGGTCGGCCGGCGTGATGCCACGGACTCGTTCCGCCTGCCCAAGCGTCTGGGGGCGGATGCGTTCGAGCTGTTCGCGGGCCTCCGCCCGCAGATGCTGGACGTTCGCATACTCAAAGCCGGCGGGGATCGGCCGTGATGCCACCATCCGCCGCCGCTCGATCCGCTCGCGTTCAAGCTTCACGTAGCCCGCGTAGCGAATGTCGTTTTCCACCTGCTCGACGACATCCGGTGGCACTTCCGCCAGCGCCGGCAGGGCGGCGACACAGTCCTGCCAGCCGACCTCGGGCCGCTTGAGTCGGTCGAAGAGCGTCGCGCCCGCCACACGCGTGCCGGCCAGCAGCGTGACCGCCGCCTCGATCCCCGCCGTCTTTGCCGCCAGCCGGGTGATCCGTTCGGGTCCGACCAGCCCGAGCACAGCGGCCAAGGGCGTCAGCCGGCGGTCGGCGTTGTCGTGCCGCAGGGCCAGTCGATGCTCCGCGCGACTGGTGAACATCCGGTAGGGCTCGTCGACGCCACGCGTGACGAGGTCGTCGATCAGCACGCCAATGTAGGAATCCTCGCGGGCCGGCACGAGCGGCTCGCGGCCGGCCGTTCGCAGGGCCGCATTCGCCCCGGCGACGAGCCCCTGCGCGGCCGCCTCCTCGTAGCCGGTCGTGCCGTTGATCTGGCCCGCGCAAAACAGCCCCTGCACACGTTTACTTTCGAGCGTCGCGGTGAGCTGTTCGGGGGGGCAGTAGTCGTATTCCACGGCATAGCCGTAGCGGATGATCTGCGCCCGGGCGAGGCCCGGCACGAGGCGGATCATCGCGTCCTGCACGTCGCGGGGCAGGCTCGTGGAGATGCCGTTGACGTAGATCTCCTGCGTCCGCCGCCCCTCGGGTTCGAGGAACAGCTGATGGCTCTCCTTGTCGGCGAACCGCACGACCTTGTCCTCAATGCTCGGGCAGTAACGGGGGCCACGTGACTGGATCTGGCCGGAATACATCGGCGCCCGATGCAGGTTGGCCCGGATGAGTGCATGGATTTCGGCCGTTGTCCGCGTGATCCAGCAGGCCAATTGCTCCTGTGCGATTCCCACTGTCAAAAACGAGAACGGCTGCGGCCGCGGGTCGCCCGTCTGCACTTCGAGCTGGGAAAAGTCGATCGATCGCGCTGACAGCCGGCAGGGCGTGCCCGTCTTGAAGCGATCGATCCGGAGACCACACCGGACAAGCGCCTGGCTCACACCCGACGTTGTCCCCTCCCCTGCCCTGCCGCCGGGAACCCGTGCTTCTCCGGTATGCATCACGGCCTGCAGGAAGGTGCCGGTCGTGAGGACGACCGACGTCGCGCGATACTCCGCATCGCCCCGGACGCGGACGCCCGTGATCCGGCACGAAGGCATGCCCGCGCCCGTCGTCTCCTCGACGATCAGATCATCGACCGTCTCCTGCCGCAGATCGAGGCCATCGGTCTCCTCGACAATCCGCTTCACCTCCATCTGGTAGAGCTTCTTGTCGGCCTGTGCGCGGGGACCGTGCATGGCCGGTCCCTTGGAGCGGTTGAGCGTGCGGAACTGGATACCCGTGGCGTCGATCGCGCGGGCCATGACGCCGCCGAGGGCATCGACCTCGCGGACCAACTGCCCTTTTCCCACGCCGCCAATGGCCGGATTGCAGCTCATCTGGCCGACGGTGTCGCAGTTGCTTGTGAGCAGCGCGGTGCGGGCACCCAGCCTGGCGGCTGCACAGGCCGCCTCAACGCCGGCATGGCCGGCCCCGATCACGATCACGTCGTAGTCATAGCGGGATGGCATGAGGAATCGGCACTTGATCGTGCTTCAGGGTAGTTGATCGAGATCGCAGCCTGGATAAAGGCGAGGACTGGAACGGAAACCGAGGCCCGTCACAGATCGCCACGGCGTTGCATCTTACCCCACTCCTGGAAAGCAACCTTTTCCAGGCTGAGTGCATCTCAAAAAGCCACCAGCCGAAGAGAAATATACCCCCACCTAAGAGTGGTTGTAGGGCATTGTTAGGGGGGGCGGGTTTGACGTGATCGACACGAGACACTTTAGGTTGGGGGGACTCCTTCATGGTTGCGGCTCCGGACAGCTTCTTTTGGCAATGGCTACGGCCCTGGTGGCAGTTGGCCGCCGTCGCCCTCGCTATCGGGACGACATTCTGTGCCGGTGTTCTACCGGCGGCAGAAGACCATCAACTACAACCGGTGCCCTTGCAGGAACCGGCGTTCGACACGACCAACGTCGCCTTTCGGGGCGTACCGTCTGTCGCCGAGCCGCTCTGGACCGACTACGCCCTCACCGACGCGCTCTTCTGGGGCCGCGACAATCAGGCTGCCGATGTGCCGCTGGTCATCGACGTCGACAGCGGCGCTGCGCTCATCTCGGGCCAGGATCCACAGTTTCCGGTGGCCGCGGGTGTGCGAGCGTTCTACGGCCAACGCAATCCCTGCGAATGCGGCTGGGAAATCGGCTACTTCGGCGTCTACGGCATGTCGGCCTCCCGATTTACGGCCGTGACACCGCCGAACTTCCTGCAGATGCCGGGGCCGATCGGCAATGTCCTCACGGCCGACGGCGAGACGGCCACGGTGAAATACAACTCCACGATCAACAGTGCCGAAGCGAACGTCTTCCGCACCTGGCACGGCTGGCGTGACGCCAGCCAGAGTTGGCTCACGCTCGACTGGCTCGCGGGATTTCGTTACGTGGGGGTGGAGGAGGAGGCTTCGATCACCGCTGACTGCTGCGTGGTCGACGATACAAAAGTCCCAGTGCCCTACAGCGTTCGCACTCGCAACAACATGTTCGGTGGCCAGGTGGGCAGCCGCGCCCGCTGGACCTGGGACCGGTGGGCCCTCGAGGGCTGGGCGAAGGCTGGCATCCTCGGGAATGCTGAAAAGCAGATTCAGGACCCGCTCATCGACTACACCGGCTTCGAGCAGCGGGGAGCACTGTCGGCGACCGGCACCGACGTCGGATTCATCGGCGACCTGAACCTCTCCGTGATCTACCGGCTCACCGAGGTCTGGGGCATCCGCGCCGGCTACAACACGGTCTGGATCGGCGGTCTGGCCCTGGCCCCAAACCAGTTCGACTTCACCAACACCCCGGCTTCAGGAACCGGGCTCAATTCAGGCGACGGCATCTTCCTGAACGGTGCCAACCTCGGCCTCGAGGCCCGCTGGTAGGCCCATCGCAAGGACACGGGATACTTCTCCCTATTGTGGATCGCGGACCTGCGAAGCGTCCCTGATCGGCGGAGCCGATCAGGGACGCGGCGTTTCGTCACCCAGGCTCACTACCCAGGCTCACTACCCGGGCTCAGCCCGCCACCCTCACGATGATCGGCGCGATCCGCAGCGGCGGGGCAAGGAGATTTGTGTTTGGCAGGAGGCTGCTCGTCTGCGGGGTATCGCGATTGGCCACCCTGACACCCTTCGCACCACCGCCGCCATTGAGTCCCTTTACGCCATAGATATTCTCGATCCTTCCGGGGTTGGCGACCGTATCGAGTGCTGCGGTGAACACGCGGGCGTTCAGCTTTGAGAAACTGGCGAACGCGGACGACTTGACGGGCGTGCCGAACGTATTGCCGTCGTAGATCTCCACGAGTGACCTGCCGCCGACGCCAGCGCCGACGATCAGGTCGGAAATGCTGTCTCCGTTGTAGTTGGCCACCGACAGCGTCACGCCACCCTTGAATTTCGCTCCGAACGGCTGGATGGTGCGGACCACTCTCGGCGTGCCCGACACGTCGAACACCTTGACCGTGGCCCGGATGCCGGCGTTACTTCCCACGGCAATCTCGGCGATCCCGTCTGAGCCGTTGGTCTTCACGCCGTTGGCATAGGTGCCGAAGTCGCCCGCCGCCACCATCACGCCGCCTCGATAGGAGGCGGGGAAGGCGCGGAACGAACGGTAGGGGGTATTCGCCACACCGTCAAACGAGGCATTCAGCGGTTCGTTCTCGCTGGTTAAGAACACACGCACGAGCCCCGCCCCGCTCGACTGGCCGGCGATGATGTCGCCCACCCCATCGCCGTTGACGTCACCGACGGTCACCTCGACGCCACCGCGGTACGCCGGACCAAACGGCAGCGTACGATAGCCCACCAATTCGGAGTAGTTGGTCGAGCCAACAGGATTCGGCGTGAACACGCGGATCTGCCCCACGCGATTGCGACCTGGGCCGACGACAATCTCAGGAATGCCGTCGCCTGTGACGTCGCCCGTCGCCACCCGGACGCTGCCGCGGAAGCTCGACTCGTAGGCGAGGAATCTTGAGAGTTCGGCCCCGCCGCCATTATAGGGATCGATCACACGAACCCACGGCAGGCCGTTGCAGCCGTCATCGCTGCCGACGGCCAGGGCCCGGATGTCGGCCGACGGATTGATCGGGCCGTCAAAGGCGCTACTCCAGGTCGCACTGACTGTCGTGCCGCCCGGGGGCGTGGCAGAAGCCGTATTGGTGATATCCGTTTCGGCAGCCGCCGAAGTCTTGGCATCAACGATGCTTATCGTGGCCTTGCCATTGACAGCGAGCGTGAACCTCGTGGCGATGTTGCCGGTTCCGGAGACAGGGGATCCATTGAATGCCCCGGAGCCGGTCGTGAACGACACGGACCATGCCCAACTCTCGATATTGGTTGGCAGAGCATCGACGAAGTCGATCCCCGCGCCCACGCTGGGCCCGTTGTTGGTGACCTCGATCGTGTAGCCGATGAAACCGCCGGCCTTGTAGGTCAGCGGGCCCGTCTTCGTGATCCCAAGTACCACACGAGGTGCGGCCGTGTTTGTATCGGTCGAGCTGTTGTTATCCGGGTTCGGATCAATGACTCCCTGCGGCGGCGCCACGATCGCTGTGTTCACGAGGTCGCCCGTGCGATTCGCTGCCGGCAGGATCGTAATCGTGAAGTTTGTCGTGCCTGCTGGGATCAGCATGCCCGACGTGAAGTTCACCTTGTTTGTGCCGGCGTTGTAGGTCGCGCCGCCGGTCGCCGAGACGAACGTCACACCGGCAGGCAGGACGTCACTCACCGTCGCACCGGTCACCGTGCTCGGGCCGAGATTCGTCACTGTCACGGTATAGGTCAGGTTCTGCCCCGGCACATACGTCACGCTACCGTCGGTTTTCAGGATCGACAGATCCGCGACCGGCGCGACCGTGTTCGTGTCGGTCGAGCTGTTGTTATCCGGGTTCGGGTCGGTCACTCCCTGCGGCGGCGCGACGACCGCCGTGTTCACGAGGTCGCCCGTGCGATTCGCTGCCGGCAGGATCGTAATCGTGAAGTTCGTCGTACCCGCCGGGATCAGGATGCCCGACGTGAAGTTCACCATGTTCGTGCCGGCGTTGTAGGTCGCGCCACCAGTCGCCGAGACGAACGTCACGCCCGCAGGCAGGACGTCACTCACCGTGGCACCGGTCACGGTGCTCGGGCCGTTATTCGTCACCGTCACCGTGTAGGTCAGGTTCTGCCCTGGCACGTAGGTGACGCTGCCGTCGGTCTTCAGGATCGAGAGATCCGCGACCGGCGCGACTGTGTTTGTGTCGGTCGAGCTGTTGTTATCCGGGTTCGGATCGGTCACTCCCTGCGGCGGCGCCACGACCGCCGTGTTCACCAAGTTTCCCGTCCGGTCAGCGTCCGGCAGGATCGTAATCGTGAAGTTCGTCGTACCAGCTGGGGCCAGTATGCCCGACGTGAAGTTCACGGTGTTCGTGACGGCGTTAAAGGTCGCGCCGTTCGAGGCCGAGACGAACGTCACACCCTCAGGCAGAACGTCGCTGACTGTGGCACCGGTTACCGTGCTCGGGCCATTGTTCGTCACCGTCACCGTGTAGGTCAGGTTCTGCCCAGGCACATACGTCACGCTGCTGTCGGTCTTCAGGATCGACAGATCCGCGACCGGTGCGACTGTGTTTGTATCGGTCGAGCTGTTGTTATCCGGGTTCGGGTCGGTCACTCCCTGCGGCGGCGCCACGACCGCCGTGTTCACCAAGTTTCCCGTCCGGTCAGCGTCCGGCAGGATCGTAATCGTGAAGTTCGTCGTACCAGCTGGGGCCAGTATGC